>DATFVL010000293.1 GCA_035260325.1 Candidatus Methylomirabilota bacterium
TGATCGCGGCCAGCACGGCGTCGGCGTCCACCGCGGGCGCCCGCACCGGCAGTCCGAGCCCGCGCAGCAAGGTCTCCTGCCGCCGCGTCGTCCCGGCGTCGGCCACGCCAAGCCGTTCGGCCAGCCGCGCCTCGGCGACCATGCCGAGCGCGACCGCCTCGCCGTGCGTCCACGTCTCGAACCGCGTCGCCGCCTCCAATGCGTGGCCGATCGTGTGACCGTAGTTCAGCGCGAAGCGCCACTCGCCCTTCTCCTCCGGGTCGCGCTGGATCACGGAGGCCTTGAGCCGGCACGAGCCGCCGATGATGCGCGTCAGGGTGGGGAGATCGCGCGCATCGAGAGCCTTCGCCGAGCGCTCGACGTCGTCGAAGTAGGCGGCATCCAGCACGACGCCGTGCTTGACGATCTCGGCGAGGCCCGAGCGGAAGTCGCGGTCCGGCAGGGTCAGCACGACCGCCGGGTCCACCACGACCAGGCGTGGCTGGTAAAACGCGCCGATGAGGTTCTTCGCCTTCGGGTGGTCGATCGCGGTCTTGCCCCCGATGGACGCGTCCACCTGGGCGAGCACGGTCGTCGGCACCTGGACGAAGTTGACGCCGCGCATGTAGGTCGCCGCGACGAAGCCCGCGACGTCGCCGACGCCGCCGCCCCCGAGGGCGAGCACCGTCGAGGTGCGGTCGAGGCCCGCCGCAAGCAGCTCGTTCCAGCACTGCTCGGCCACGGCCAGCGTCTTGGCGCCCTCGCCCTCGGGCACCTCCAGCGTCGCCACGGCGAACCCCGCGCCCTCGAGGCTCGCGCGGACCGCCTTGCCGTAGAGGGCGAGGATCGCCGCGTCGCTCACGAGCGCGGCGCGGGCGCCGACGCCGAGCTCACGGAGGTGGCCGCCGACCGTGGCGAGCGCCCCGCACTCGACGACGATGCGATACGAGCGGGTACCGAGGTTGACCGGGATGATCATCGGAGCCTCAGGATCGAGGCTACCAGCTTTTCAGGCTGCCGAGGTAGGCGTCGTAGTTGCGGCGGATCTCCTGGAGGCTGTCGCCGCCGAACTTCTCGAGCAAGGCCTCGGCGAGGACGATCGCCATCATGGCCTCGCCCACGATGCCGGCCGCCGGCACGGCGCAGACGTCGCTGCGCTCGACGACGGCCTCGACCGCCTCCTTCGTGGCGAGGTCCACCGACTTGAGCGGCGTGCGGAGCGTGGACAGGGGCTTCATCGCGGCGCGGACGACGACCGGCTGGCCGTTCGTCACCCCGCCCTCGAGGCCGCCGGCGTTGTTGGTCTTGCGCTTGAAGCCGCTCTCGGCGTCGAACAGGATCTCGTCGTGGACGCCCGAGCCGGGGCGCCGCGCGGTCTCGAAGCCGAGGCCGAGCTCGCAGCCCTTGATCGCCTGGATCGAGCAGAACGCCTGCGCGAGCCGGCCGTCGAGCCGTCGGTCCCACTGCACGTACGAGCCGAGGCCCACCGGGCACCCGAGCGCGACCACCTCGAACACGCCGCCGAGCGTGTCGCCCTTCTCCTTCGCCGAGTCTATCGCCGCGATGATCGCCGCCTCGGCCGCGGGATCGGCGCAGCGGACCTCGGACGCCTCCGCGCGCCGCCGGATCTCCTCCCAGGCGAGGTCGAGGTCGGCGGCGATACGGACGCCGCCGATCTCCGTCACGTGCGAGAGGATCGTGATGCCGAACTCGGCGAGGAGCCGCTTGGCCACGCCGGCGACGGCGACCCGCGCGGTCGTCTCCCGCGCGCTCGAGCGCTCGAGGACGTTGCGGATGTCGCGGTGGCCGTATTTTATGGCGCCTGCCAGGTCGGCGTGGCCCGGCCGGGGCCGCGTGATCTGCTTCGAGGCGGTCCCGGGCTCCGGAGGGACGACCGACATCGTGGACTTCCAGTTCTCCCAGTCGCGGTTGGCGATCTGGAGGGTGATCGGGCTGCCGAGCGTCGCGCCCCAGCGGACGCCCGAGAGGATGCGGACCTGGTCGCGCTCGATCTTCATCCGCCCGCCGCGGCCGTAGCCGCGCTGGCGGCGCGCCAGGTCCTCGTTGATGTCGCTCTCGGCGAGGGGCAGGCCCGCCGGGACGCCGTCGATGACGGCGACCAGGGCCTCACCGTGGGACTCGCCCGCGGTGAGGAAGCGGAGGCCTCCGGCCATGCCCTGCTACTTCTGCGGCGGCGTCGCCGGGGGCGTCTGGGCCACGTCCAGCTTCAGGACGTACGGCGTGATGAAGACCACCATCTCGCGGTTCGGGTCGGTCAGCCGCTGCGTCGACCGGAAGAGGAACCCGATGATGGGGATGTTGCCGAAGAGCGGCACCTTCTGGACGCTCTCCACCACGTCCCGCTGCCGGATCCCGCCGATGGCGAGCGTCTCGCCCTCCTTGACGATGACCTGCGTCGTCGCCTGGCGCTTGTTGATGCTCGGGATCGGGCCGGCCGTGGAGTTGATGTCGGCGCCCTTGGAGTTGTTCTCGACGTTCACGAGCAGCTTGACCCGGGTGATGTCGCCCGGCTCACGGATGACCGTCGGCGTGACCTCGAGTTTGAGCAGCGCCTCCTTGAACTGGACCTGGGTGCCGGCGGAGCTCACCGTCGCGTACGGGATCTCGCTGCCGAGCGACATCAACGCCTTCGCGTTCTCCACCGTCACGACCTCGGGCTTGGCGAGCGACGTGCTCTTGCTCTGCGCCTCGAGCGCGTCGAGGATGAGGTTGATGTTGATCTTCCGGCTGATGAACCCGAAGGCGAGACCGCTCGGCGTGATGCCGGAGAACGAGCCGCTCGGAAGCAGCGGGAAGTTGACGATGTTGCCGCCGAGGGGCAGGCCGGTCGTCGCGCTCACGGGCAGGAAGTTGGCGAGCGTCAGGCCCGGGTTGTTGGGGGGTTGGTTGAAGAAGACTGGAGCGATCCCCGTGCCCGGGTTCTGCGTCGCGAAGCCCTGACCGACCAGCACGTCGCCGCCAGTCGTGAGCCGGCGCACCGCCGCGCCGCCCCACCGGATGCCGAGTCCGAAGAACTCGGTGCGGTTCAGCTCGTTCATCCGCGCCTCGATCTTCACCTGCGGCAGCGGCACGTCGAGCTTCTCGCGGATCAGCTTCTTGATCCGCTCGAGGTCCGCCTCGTAGTGGCGGATGAAGATCGAGTTCGTCGGCTTGTGCGGCATGATCGTGATGCCCTTCGCGAGCACCTCGGCCGGCGGCAGGGGCGCGGGCTGCCCCGGCGCCGCCGGCGGGCCCGTGCCGTAGAGAGCGGAGAACGGCGGGGCCGCGATCGGGGGCGGCCCGCCGGGCGCGCCGGGCGCGCCGCCACCGGGGCCCGTGAGGCCGAGGATGCCGCGGAGCGTGGCGACCATCTCGTCGGGGTCGGCGTAGGCGAGGCGGATCGTCTCTTCCCTCAGCGGCCCGCGCGCCAGCTGCTCCGCCCGCGCGAACTCGACCATGCGCTGCTTCTCGATCGCCTCCTGCTCCTTGATCTTCGCCTCGGCCGCCTTCTGGCGGATCTCGTTCTCGGCCTTGAGCCGCGACTCCTCGACCCGCAGCAGCCCCTCGCGCTCCTTGATGAGCTGGTCGGTGGAGACGATGCGAACCACGCCGTCCTTCTCGATCTTCTGGAGGCCCTTCGTGACGAGCACGGTCTCGAACGCGAGATCCCAGGGCACGTTCCTCAGCGTGATCGACATCTTGCCCTTGACGTCCTCGCCGATGACGATGTTCTTGCCGCTCTCGGCCGCGAGGATGCGGAGGAGGTTCACGACGTCGGCGTCCTTGAAGTCGAACGAGATCAGGTGCGAGCCGTTCGTGGGCGGCGGCGCCGGCGCGGGCTGGGCGGCCTGGGCGATGCGGATCGGCGCGGGACGGACCTCGGCCACCGGGGGCTTCGCCGGCTCGGGCTCGGGCGCCGGACGGACCTCGGGGATCACGGGCGCCGGTGCTGGCATCGGCGCCGGCTCGGCCGCGGCCGCCTTCGGGGGCTTCGGCTGCGCGGCCGCCACCTGGGCCGTCGGGATGATGATCGCGAGACCGTCGTCCTCCTCGCGAATCGCATACCCGACGTTCCGGGTCAGCTCGAACACCACGCGCGCGACGCCCTTCCGGTATTGGCTGCCCCGGATCTGCTTGACCGGGTCGGCGCCCACGGTCAGCGGGGTCTTGCGCCAGGCGTAGACGGTATTGTCGAGGTCGATGACGAGCCGGTTCGGTCCGTCGATCAGCTCGGCGTGGTACTGCGGCTCCCGCGACGTCTTCACGTACACGGTGACCGCGTCGGGCTGCGAGGACACCGTCACGTCGCTCAGGACGGCGGGCGCCGTCTGTGCCTGCGCGGGCGTCGCTACCAGCAGTACGAGCGCCACGCTGACCGCGACCAGCACGATGGGGATCCGTCGTTCCGTATTCATTTAATTTGTCGCCAGTTTGAGTACCATGCGGTTTGTGGGTGCGCCGGACCTCGGCGCCATCTGAAATACCACGCTGTCGGAGCCGATCTCCAGCAGGCGGCCATCCCCGAGCGTGTCCCCGGATCTGAGGATATATCCCAGGCCGTCGGGGGTCTCGATCAGCGCCAGCGTCGCCTTGGAGCTCCGCACGATGCCCGTGAGCTTGGCGGCGCCGAGCGCCGACGTTGGCGAGATCCCCTTGGCGTCGAGCGATTCGAACGGATCGCGCCGTCCCTTGATCTCGTACTTCGGGATCTCCGGGCCCGTCACCTCGGGGAGGGCGGGCGCCGCGGGCGGCGTCATCGCGGTCGCGGGCGGCACCGCCGGCGCCCCGGGCGGCGTCACGGCGG
>DATFVL010000294.1 GCA_035260325.1 Candidatus Methylomirabilota bacterium
GTCGTCTTCCCGCAGCCGTTCGGCCCGAGGAGGCACACGAACTCCCCCGCCTCGACGCCGAACGACACGGCGTCGAGGACCGGGATGAGATAGTCCTTCCCGACCCCCGCGACCTCGAGCTTCACCGCCATCGCGCGAGCCGCCGCGAGATCGAGTCGAAGACGAGCTTGTCGGTGACCATCATCACGAGGATCATCACGAGCGCCCAGGCGAAGACCATCTGGGTCGCCAGGATCTCGCGGCTGTAGTTCATGATGTAGCCGATCCCCGAGGTGACGCCGAAGATCTCGGCGACGACCGAGACCTTCAGCGCGAGCCCGAAGCCCACCTTCATCCCGGCCACCAGGTACGGGAGCGTGGACGGGATGACGATCGCCCGGAACTTCTCGCGGCCGTCGAGGCGATAGACGTCGCCCATCTCGAGGAGGCGCCGGTCCACGTTCGCGACCCCCTCGACGAGGTTCGACGCGACCACGGGGAGGGTGATCATGAACGTCGTGAAGATCGGCGCCCAGTTCGAGAGGCCGAACCAGATGATCGAGATGACGATCCAGACGAAGACCGAGGTCGAGTTCAGGACGGCGAGGACGTCGTGGACGACGCCGCGCGCGCGCGGCGAAAGGAAGGCGGCGAGCGCCATGCCGAGCGCGCAGAGCACGGCGCCGCCGAACCCGACCAGGATCCGGGAGAGCGAGGCGCCGGTGTGCGTCCACACGTCGCCGGATCGGATGATCTCGCCGAGGCCCCGGGCCACCGCGAGGGGCGAGGGCAGCACGTAGGCGCCGTAGCGCCAGGAGAGGAGCGACCAGACGACGATGACGGCCGCCGCGACGGCGAGCGTCGGGAGGCGCAGGCGGGCGGGCCAGTCACGTCGCGTCACGGACGGCCCGCCCCGCGATCACGCGCGGTGGAAGAATTCCTTCCGGATCCGATCAGGGCTGTCCCAGAGGTCGGACTTGAGGAAGCCGAACTCCTTGTTGATCTTGAGCTGCGCGATGAGCGTCTCCACCTGCTCGTCGTGGAGGCCCGAGAGCATGCGGACCGTCTCCTTGTACGCGACCTGGATGACCTCCTTCGGCAGCTTCGTCACCTCGGCCACGATCTCCATCGCGCGAGCCGGCTTGTGGTACCAGATGTCCACCGCGTCCTTCTGCGCCTCGTTCAGGTCGCTCGCGATCGCCGGGTTCCTGTCGAGGAACTCCTTGTGGATGAGGTAGCAGACGTGGACCGGAAAGCCGGACGCGCGGCCCGTCGCCTTCCGCCAGAGGTCGATCTGCTTGGCGAGGTACACGCCCTCGCCGCGGAGGACGACCGAGTCGGTGATCGGCTGCCAGGCGATGATCGCGTCCACGTCCTTCTTGCCCAGCAACGTCACCATGTCGGGCGGCGAGGTCGCCGTGACGATCTGCGTGTCCTTCTGGAGGTCGAGCCCATAGCCCTTCAGCGTGAGCGCCCGGATGTCGAAGAAGGTCGAGGTCCCGACGATCGCCGCGATCTTCCGTCCCTTGAGGTCCTCGACCTTGGCGAGCCCGGCGTCCTTGCGCGCGATGATCGCCCCGAGCACCGCCGTGGCCACGCCCGTGACCTTGAGCGGCACGCCGTCCTCGAACGCCTTGGCGGCGAGCGCGAACGACATGTCGATCGCGTCCACGTTCTTCGAGGCGAGCTGGTTCAGGAGCGGGCCCGGCGCGCCCGCGACGACGGAGTACTCGGCCTGCCAGCCGTGCTTCGCCAGCAGGTCCTCCTTGTGGATGATCTCCGTGGCCGCCCAGCCGAGCTGGAGGTAGGCCAGCCGCACCTTGCCCTTGCCCTGGGCGCGGAGCAGCGCCGGCGCGCCGAGGACCGCCGCGCCCGCCGTGAGGAAGTCGCGGCGCCTCATGCCTTGATCTTCGGCACGCCGCGGAGCGCTTCCTCGATCTTCTCCGCCGGGTACTCGTAGTCCTGGAGCTTGCCGGCGAGGTAGGCCTCGTAGGCGCCGAGATCGAAGTGGCCGTGGCCGGAGAGGTTGAAGAGGATCGTCTGCCGCTTGCCCTCCTTCTTGCAGCGCACCGCCTCGTCGATGACCACCCGGATCGCGTGAGCCGACTCGGGCGCCGGGATGATCCCCTCGGTGCGCGCGAACTGGACGGCCGCCTGGAAGGTGGAGATCTGCGCCACCGCGACGGCCTCGATCACGCCCTCGTCGTAGAGCTTGCAGACGAGCGGGGCCATGCCGTGGTAGCGGAGCCCGCCGGCGTGGAGCGGCGCCGGGACGAAGCCGTGGCCGAGCGTGTGCATCTTGACGAGCGGCGTGAGCCCCACGGTGTCGCCGAAGTCGTAGACGTACTTGCCCTTGGTGAGGCTCGGGCACGCGGTGGGCTCGACGGCGATGATCCGGAGCTTCTTCTTCTTGCCCGAGAGCTTGTCCGACGCGAAGGGGAACGAGAGGCCGGAGAAGTTGGAGCCGCCGCCGGCGCAGCCGATGACGATGTCGGCCTCGTCGTCGGCCTTCTCGAGCTGCTTCTTCGCCTCGAGGCCGATGACCGTCTGGTGCATGAGGACGTGGTTCAGCACGCTGCCGAGCGAGTACTTGGTGTCGTCGCGCGTCGCGGCGTCCTCGACGGCCTCGCTGATCGCGATGCCGAGGCTCCCCGGGGAGTTCGGGTCCTGCTGGAGGATCTTCTTGCCCGCCTGCGTGTCCGGGCTCGGGCTCGGCACGACCTGAGCGCCCCAGGTCTCCATCATGATGCGCCGGTAGGGCTTCTGCTGGTAGGAGACCTTCACCATGTAGACCTTGCACTGCAGGCCGAAGAAGTTGCAGGCCATCGCGAGGGCGGAGCCCCATTGGCCGGCGCCCGTCTCCGTGGCGATGCGCGTCACGCCTTCCTTCTTGTTGTAGTAGGCCTGGGCGACGGCCGTGTTCGGCTTGTGGCTGCCGGCCGGGCTCACGCCCTCGTACTTGTAATAGATGCGCGCGGGCGTGCCGAGGGCCTTCTCGAGGCGCCGCGCGCGATAGAGCGGGCTCGGGCGCCACAGGCGATAGATGTCACGGATCCCGTCGGGGATGGCGACCCAGCGCTCCTGGCCGACCTCCTGCTTGATCAGCTCCATCGGGAACAGCGGCGCCAGGTCCTGGGGGCCGATCGGCTTGCCCGTGCCGGGGTGCAGGACGGGCGGCGCGGGCGTCTTGAGGTCGGCCTGGATGTTGTACCACTTGCTCGGGATGTCCTTCTCGTCGAGGAGGAACTTCGTGCGGTTCTTCTCGGACGCTCTGGCTGCCATGTCGGCCTCCTTGGGCTCCACGTCGGCGGGAACGAAAAGTGCGCTAACGATACGCAACGCGAGCCGCGGCTGTCAACAGAGCCTCTGCTAGACTAGGCGGGCGAGAAGGACGAAGGAGAAGGATGGGATGAGCCTCACGGTGCGGCTGCCGCGTCCCGACGGAACGCTCCACGAGTACCGCCTGACGGGCCAGACCCCGCCCGCGCCGCCGCGCGGGCCCATCCGGAGCCGCATCGGCTTCACCGCCGTGCACGTCGTCGCCGATCCGCGGGCGCCGATCAACCCGACGCTCGAGGCGCGCCTGGACTGGGACGCGACGCTCGCCTACCGGCGCCACGTCTGGTCGCTCGGCCTCGCCGTCGCCGAGGCCATGGACACCTCGCAGCGCGGGATGGGCTTCGACTGGGACACGGCGAAGGAGCTGATCCGCCGGTCGGTCGGCGAGGCGCGCGCGATCCCGGGCGCCGTCCTCGCGAGCGGCGCCGGCACCGACCACCTCGAGCCGGGGCCGCGCGTGACGCTCGCCGACGTCGAGGCCGCCTACGAGGAGCAGTGCGCGTTCATCGAGTCGGTCGGCGGCCGGATCATCCTGATGGCGAGCCGCGCGCTCACCGCGTGCGCCAAGGGCCCGGACGACTACGTGAAGGTCTACGGCCGGATCCTCGCGCAGGCGCGCGAGCCCGTCATCATCCACTGGCTCGGCGAGATGTTCGACCCGGCGCTCGCCGGCTACTGGGGGTCGCACGATCGCGACCGCCAGACCGAGACGCTGCTGGCGATCGTCGGCGAGTACGCGGCGAAGATCGACGGCGTCAAGATCTCGCTCCTCGACCAGGCGCGCGAGATCGCGATGCGGCGGCGCTTCCCGACGGCCGTCCGCATGTACACCGGCGACGACTTCGACTACCCGACGACGATCCGCGGCGACGGCGCGCGCTGGAGCGACGCGCTCCTCGGGATCTTCGACGTGATCGCGCCGGCGGCCTCGGCCGCGCTGCACGCCCTCGACGTGGGCAACGTCGCGGCGTTCGACCGGATCCTGGCGCCGACGCTTCCGCTCTCGCGCCACGTGTTCGGCGCCCCCACGCGCTTCTACAAGACGGGCGTCGTCTTCGCCGCGTATCTCAACGGCCACCAGTCGCACTTCAGGATGGTGGGCGGCCTCGAGAGCGCGCGCTCGGCGCTGCATCTCGCCGAGCAGTTCGTGCTGATGGACCGCGCGGGGCTGCTGCGCGACCCCGACCTCGCCGCCGAGCGGATGCGCCGCGTCCTCGCCGTCGCCGGCGTGGAGTAGCCGCCTAGCGCCGCCCGGAGCGCGCGTCCTTCGGCCCGAGGACGTGACGTTCGAAGTGCCGCGGAACCACCACGCGGGCCCGCGGTGACACCGCCTTCACTTCCCTGACGAAGACCGCCGCCTCGCGGAGCCGCTCGTCCTGCGGCGCCCCGTAGGGGAAGGACTGTTCGTCCCAGTGGGTCGCGAACACGATCGGGGGACGGCCCAGGGCCCGCAGGAGCCGCGCGGTGTAGTCGTGGATCTCGAGCCGCTGCCGGGCCGCCGCGATCAGGGCGACGTCCGGGCGCAGCCCGTCCATCTCACGCTCGATGTAGTTCATGGACCCGGCCCAGAGGATCCGCCAGCCGCCCAGGCGCACGAGATAGGCGAGGGTCCCGCCCTCGACGTCGAGTCGCATTCGCCGCGGCCCCGTGACGTCGCGCGGGACGACACGCGAATCGAAGAAGCGCTTTCCGTGCAGCGCCGAATGCAGGCTCGGGATGACCTTCACGGAGAGCGCCCCGAACTCGTAGTCCTCGCCGCCGCGCACGGTGAGGAGCTGGGCATCGGGCACGCCGCCCGTGCGGGCGAGGTTCGTGGTGCTCTCCGTGCCGATGACGGTGGCGCCCGTCTTCCGGGCGATGTACGGCATGTCCAGCGTGTGGTTGAAGTGCGAGTGGGAGATCAGGATGAAGTCGGCGCGCGTGACGTGGGCATCGACGGCCGCCGTGTCCGGGACGAGGTCGTCGTCGGGCCCGAACACCCGGCGCGTGTCCCCGGGCAGGGGGGGCGTGGTCATGCTCCCGAGCTGGCCGGCGACCCGCAGGCGCGACAGATACGGATCCAGGAGGATCACGCGCTGGCCGTCCGTGATCTCCCAGCCGGCCGCGCCCAGGTGCGTGAGCGTGATGGACCGCCGGGCCATGCTCAGATGTCCCCGATCACCCGGACGCGGACGCGGAGCGAGTTGCCGGGGAGGTAGGCGAGGGGGAGGTCCTCCACCTCGACGAGCGCGAGCGTCTTCGGGTCGGCCCCGGCGCTCACCGCCTGCTCTTCGGCGAGCCGCCGCGCGCGGGCGATCGCCTCGTCGCGCGTGAGGTTCTGGAAGATCTGGTCCACCTCGCCGCTGACCTGGGCGATCGCGGCGCCGACCGCGTTCGCCACCGCCTGATGCTGGACGTGGACGACCTCGGAGACGCCGGCGATCCGCTCCGGCACCAGGAAACAGCCGCCGCCCACGGCGATGAGCGGCTCGTCGCGCGCGTCGGTCTTCATCCGATCCACGCCCTCCTCGATCACGGCGGCCGCCCGCGCGAGGACGTTCTTGACGAGCGCCGCCGGGAGTGAGGCGACGCGCGTCCGGTCGCCGACGTCGAGGAGCCCCGCCGCGACGGCGACGTCGGTCGCGGTCAGCTCGTCGCCGCCGAAGACGAGGCTCTGCTCGGTGAGCCGGTAGCCGACGCTCAGCGGCCCGACGGCGACGGGCTCGCGGCGGACGAGCGAGCCGCCACCCAGGCCGAGCGAGAGGAGGTCGGGCATCCTGAAGAGCGTGCGGACGCCGCCGATCTCGACGACGTTGTTCGCCTCGCGGGGGAAGCCGTGACGGAGGCAGCCGATGTCCGTCGTCGTGCCGCCGACGTCGATGACCAGCGCGTCGGTGCGCTTCGAGAGAAACGCCGCGCCCCGCATCGAGTTGGTCGGCCCCGATGCGAAGCTGTAGACGGGGAAGGTCTCGGCGACCGACGCGCGCATGACCGTGCCGTCGTTCTGGGTGAGATAGAGCGGCGCCGCGATCCCGCTCGCCCCGAGGGCGTCGGTGAAGGCGCGCGCGGTCTTCCGCGCGAGATCCACGAGCGCGGCGTTGAGCAGCGTCGCGTTCTCGCGCTCGAGGAGCCCGATGCGACCGAGCCGGTGCGAGAGCGTGACGGCGACGCCGGGGCACTCTTCGCGGAGGATCTCCGCCGCCTGCTCCTCGCACGAGGGGTTCAGCGGAGAGAAGACTGAGGCGACTCCCACCGAGGTCAGGCCCGCGTCGCGGATGCGCCGCGCGGCGGCGCGCAGGCCGGCCGCATCGAAGGGGACGATCGGCCGCCCGTCGTACTCGTGGCCACCTTCCAGCATCACGATCTCCCCGCGGACGATGGCGGCGAGGTCCTCGGGCCAGTCGATGAAGGGCTCGAGCGAGGCGCTCGCGGGGAGCCCGATGCGGATCGCGGCGACGCGGGTGAGGTCGCGCCGCTGGACGACGGCGTTGGTGAAGTGGGTGGTGCCGATCATCACCGCGTCGATTGGAGCGGGGTCCGCGAGTCCGGCTTGCGCCGTAGGTGGCCTGCCGGAGGTGCGGTGTGGCTCCGCACCTGCGTCCGCACGCAGCGCGGCGAGGGCATTCTTGATCCCCGTCGTGACGTCGGCGGTCGTCGGCGTCTTGACGGCGTGGACGACGCGCTCGTCCTCCAGGAGGACCGCGTCGGTGTTGGTCCCGCCCACGTCGATGCCCACGCGCCGTTTCATGCGAAGACGCTCGTGAAGTCGAGGTCGTAGCCGAAGGCGCGCGGTCCGACGTGCTCCAGGCCCTTGGGTGTGAGGAGGACCGGCGGCGCGGGGAGCGCCACGACGCCGACCCGCTGGCCGTAGCGCAGCGTCTCGGTGCCGACCGCCTCGCCCGAGACGCTGTCCATGACGCAGATGAGGTCGGGCGTCGTCACCCGCGGGACGCCGTCGAGCCAGCCGACGGCGAACTCGTTCTGGAAGGCGAGCTCGAAGGCCGAGCCGCGGAACGCGTCGAGACCGTCGAGCGTCGCCGTCCCGCGCAGGAACCCCTCGGTCGCCCGCCGCGCGACGTCGCGGATCTTGCCCTTGAACAGGAGCAACCCGCGCTCGGCCTCGATGATCGCCTGGACCGGGTCGCGGTGGGCGCGCCGCGCCGCCTGGACCGTCTCGCCGAGGCGGATCGCCTTCGTCGTCGAGTAGAGGATCGCGCACTCCTTGACTTCCTTGCCGGTGCGCGGCGCCTTGCACGTCGCCGCGATCGAGCCGACCTCGACGCACGCCTTGCGCGACAGGCGCTCCATCCACTTCCACGAGGCGGCGCGCGCGACGATCACCGCGTTGTCGCGGACGTCGGCGAGCGTGAGCGGGTACATGCGGAGGTCGTGGATGGCGAAGCTCGTCATCTGCGCCTCGGGGAACGCGCGCCCCATGCAGTCGGCGTCCACGACCGGCAGGCCGAGCAGCGCCGCGGCCATGAAGGGCTGGATCGCGTTGCCGCCGCCGATCTCGAGCGACATGACGGCGGTGAACTTCCGCCCGAGGTACTCCTCCATCATCGTGACGGCGTGCGCGATCGTGCGCGGGTCGGTGAGCCGCTCCTGGCCGACGAGCGGCGCGCCCATGTTCGAGACGACCGCGACCGGATCGTCGTCGCCGAGGTCCATCGGGTCCAGGAGCGAGACGACGGCGCCCGCGCGGTAGAGCTTCCGCATGTTGAGGAGCGCCAGGTACGGGCTTCCGCCCCCGCCGGTGCCGAGGATCCAGGCGCCGATCGCGAGCGATTCGATCTCGGCCGCGGAGACGGGGCGGAGCGGGGCCATCGCCCGCGTATGTTATCCTGCCGCCATCGCGGCGCAAACAGGAGGGCGGCCATGAGGGTGTTCGTCACGGTGGTCCTGGCAGCGCTCATCGCGGCGTCCCCGGCGTCGGCCTTCGAGCGGAGCGGCGACCGGAAGATCCTCGTCTTCGCCGGCGCTCAGGAAGTTCCCACGATCGACCCGAGCGTCAAGTACGACTGGTCCATCCGGATGGCCCAGCAGTCCCTCTACGACGCCCTCGTCAAGTACGTCGGCAACCCGCCCCAGATCGTGCCCTGGCTCGCCGAGAGGTGGGAGAGCACGCCGGACGCGAAGACGTGGACGTTCCACCTCGTCAGGAACGCGAAGTTCCATAACGGCGACCCCGTGACCGCCGAGGCCGTCCGCTTCTCCTTCGTGCGCACGCTCAAGCTGAACCAGGGGCCCGCCTGGATGCTGTCCGACTTCCTGAAGGAGGAGGGCATCAAGGTCATCGGCGACGGGACGATCCAGTTCACCCTCACCCAGCCCTACGCGCCGTTCCTGTCTTTCCTGCCGTGGTGGTACGTGATGAATCCGAAGCAGGTCCTGGCGAACGCGCAGGGGGACGATCTCGGCCAGAAGTGGCTCACGACCAACGAGGCGGGCAGCGGGCCCTTCAAGATCAAGCGCTGGGACCAGGGCGTCCTCTACGAGCTCGAGGCCGTGGACGGCTACTGGAAGGGCTGGCCGTCGAAGGACCGCATCGGCGGCGTCATCTACAAGATCGTCCGTGAGTCGGGCGCCCAGCGCGCGGCGCTCCTGCGCGGCGAGGCCGATATCGTCCAGGGGCTCTCGACCGACGACTTCGACCAGGTCGGCAAGATGCCGGGCATCGTCGTGCCCACCTTCCCGGGGATGACGACGTTCGGGATCAAGATGAACACGCAGAAGGGCCCGACGAAGGACCCGAACCTCCGCAAGGCGGTGTGCTACGCGTTCGACTACGACGCGCTCGTCAAGATCTACAACGGCAACGCCGTGCTCCAGACGAGCCCGTTCCCGAACGCGACTCGCGGCCACATCGCCGTGCCCGGCTTCTACCGCCAGGACGTCGCGAAGGCGAAGGAGTTTCTCGCCAAGTCGGCCTACCCGAACGGCGGCGTCGAGCTCGAGTACGTCTACGTCCAGGGGCTCGAGGAGGAGCGGAAGATGGGGCTCGTCCTCATCGACAACCTCCAGAAGCTCAACGTCACGGTGAAGATGGTGCCGCTCATCTGGCCGAACATGGTGGGGCGCGGCTCCAAGGCGGAGACCTCGCCCGACATGATGGCCGTGTTCACGACGCCCGTCTCCACGGACCCGGACGCGGTCGCGTACCAGTACCACAAGAACTCCTGGGGCAAGTACTACGGCTCGGCCTTCTACGCGAACGACGACGTCTGGGCGCTGATCGACCGCGCGCGCACCATCGCCCGGTGGGAGGAGCGCGCGCCGCTCTACGCCGAGATCCAGAAGCGCATCGCGGCCGACGCGCCGGAGATCTTCGGGATGCTCGCGAACCGGCGCTGGGCGATGCGCGATCACGTGAAGGGCTTCCAGTTCAGTCCCGTCCGCTTCACGGGCGAGGTGGACCTCTACCCGCTGGCCATCGTCGCCAAGTAGCCGCCAGGCCGTTGCTCGGCTACGTCGTCAAGCGGCTCGCGCTGCTGGGCCTGATGCTCTTCGGGCTCCTCTGCATCACGTTCGCGATCTCTCACGTCGTCCCTGGGGATCCCGCCCGGCTCGCGGCCGGTCCCGACGCCACGGCCTCGATGGTCCAGACGCTCAGCGCCGAGTACGGCCTCGACCGGCCGCTCTGGGTCCAGTTCGCGCGTTACGTCCGCGGGATGGCCGGCGGCGACCTCGGCCGCTCGCTCCGAACGCGCGAGAGCGTCGGGAGCGACCTCCTCCGCTACTTCCCGAACACGTTCGAGCTGGTCACGGGCGCGATGCTCATCGCCATCCTCCTCGGCGTCCCGCTCGGCATCCTCTCCGCCGTCTACCGCAACACCTGGGTGGACCACCTGACGCGCGTCGTCTCGGTCTCCGGCGTCGCGATCCCCGCCTTCTGGCTCGGGCTCATGCTTCAGCTCCTCCTGGCGCTCCAGTGGCGGCTCCTGCCCCTCGGCGGCCGTCTCGGCCTCATGAGCGCCCGGCCCGA
>DATFVL010000295.1 GCA_035260325.1 Candidatus Methylomirabilota bacterium
CGCGGCGGGATCGCCGAGCGCGCGCGGCGCGGGCGCGACGCGGCGCGGAAACGCCACCGCCGCCTCGTCCACCGTCTCGCCCAGGATGTCGCCGGGCAGGTCGAGGTAGACCGGACCCGGCCGCCCCGTGGTCGCCTCGCGGTACGCCATGGCGACCAGCTCGGGGATGCGCTTGGCGTCGAGGATCCGCGTGGCCCACTTGGTGATCGGGCGCATCATCGCGACCTGGTCGATCTCCTGGAACGCCTCCATCTCGAGGAAGACGCGCGGGCTCGAGCCACCCACGGCGATCAGCGGGGCGGCGTCCACGAACGCGTTGGCGACGCCCGTGACGAGGTTGGTCGTGCCCGGCCCGGAGCAGCCCATGCAGACGCCGGGGCGCCGCGTGAGCCGGCTGTACGCGTGCGCCATCATGGCGGCCGCCTGCTCGTGGCGCGTGTCCACCGCGCGCGCGCCGAGCTTGATGCACGCGCTCTCGGTCTCGATCATGGGCCCGCCCATGAGGTAGAAGAGCGTGTCCATGCCCTGCGACACGAGCGAGCGCGCGAGCAGCTCCGATCCGGTCAGCGATCCCATGCGGTCCTCCTGTTCAGGGTGAGACCTTCGGCGGCCAGGGAATGCCGAGCGCGTCGAACCGGCGCAGCCGGTCCTGGCCGAGCCCCTGGTCCCAGACGTCCGCCAGCGCCTCCGGCGTCCAGCCCTCGCGGCTCGTGACGGCGCGCAGGGGCGCCGGGTGCGACCAGAGGCTCACCTGGTGGCCGCGCACGTGCACGATCTGGCCCGTGATGTGCGCGGCACGGTCGCTCGCGAGGAACGCCACGACGGGCGCGATCGCCTCGGGCGGCGCCGCCGCCTGCGCCCGGCGGTCGTCGGCGAGGCGCTCGGTCATCCGCGTCTCGGCGGTCGGCGAGATGCAGTTCACGGTCACGCCGTACTTCGCCATCGCGAGCGCCGTCGAGCGCATGAGCCCGACGATGCCCTCCTTGGCGGCGGAGTAGTTCGGCTGGCCCGGGCTCCCCTCGAGCCCGGCGGTGGACGTGAAGGCGATGATGCGCCCGCGGCGCTTCTCCCGCATGTGCCGGGTCGCTCCGCGCAGAACGGTGAAGTGGCCCTTCAGGTGGACCGCGACGACCGCGTCCCACTCCTCCTCGGTCATGTTGAAGATCATGCGCTCGCGCAGGATGCCCGCGCAGCACACGACGACGTGGAGGTCGCCGAAGCGCTTGAGCGCGGACTCGACGATCGCCTCGCCGCCGGCCATGGTGGCGACGCTCTCGGCGTTCGCCACGGCCTGGCCGCCGAGCGCCTCGATCTCCTTCACGACGGCCTGGGCGGCGGCGCTCGACGGCGTGCGCCCGTCCACCGTGACGCCGTAGTCGTTGACGACGACCTTCGCGCCCGCGCGGGCGAGGCCGAGCGCCACCGCGCGCCCGATCCCGTTGCCCCCGCCGGTCACCGCCGCCACCTTGCCGTCCAGCAGCCCCATTGGGCCTCCCGCGCGCCGCTCGATGGCGGCAAACGGATTCTGCACCTGTCCCGCGACCTATTCAATAATGGACCCCGGCACACGAGGAGGGCCCATGAGCACGGTGATCGTTCGCGGTGGAGCCGGGGGATTCGCCCAGGAGATCGTCGCCGGCCGGCACGGGCTGGCGGCGGACGAGCCCGAAGCGGCCGGCGGGACCGACACGGGGCCGTCGCCCTACGACCTGCTCCTGGCGGCCCTCGGGGCCTGAACGTCCATGACGCTCGCGCTGTACGCGCGACGCAAGCAGTGGCCGCTCGAGGAGGTGACGGTCCGCCTCGCGCACTCGAGGATCCACGCCTCCGACTGCGCCGAGTGCGAGACGAAGGAGGGCATGCTCGACCGGATCGAGCGCGAGATCGCGCTCACCGGCCCGCTCACGCCGGAGCAGCGCGCGCGGCTCCTCGAGATGGCCGACCGCTGCCCCGTGCACCGGACGCTCACGTCGGAGATCGACATCCGGAGCCGCCTGGTCTGACGGCGCTCTCGAGGAGGACCCGATCCCATGCCATCGCTCCGCTACGGACAGCCGGCCCCGGACTTCTCCCTTCCCGCGACGACCGGCGGCAGCATCGCGCTCGCCGACTTCAAGGGCAAGGCGGACGTCGTGCTCGTCTTCTACTGCTACGACTGGGGCAACATCTGAACGCCGGAGCTCGCCGACCTGGGTCAGGTCGGCCCCGGCGTGCGTGAGCGGGGCGCCGAGCTGCTCGCGATCAGCGGCGACAGCCCGCCCTGCCACGCGGCGTTCGCCAAGGCGCGGAGCGTGCCCTTCCCGCTCCTCTCCGATCTCCACCGCGTGGCGATTCGCGCCTACGGAGTCCTGGACGAGGATCGGAACGTCGCCTACCGCTCCACGTTCGTCGTGGACCGGGACGGCGTGCTGCGCTGGGGGCAGGCGGGCGACCGGCAGATGGTCCGCGACGGGCGCGAGATCCTCCGCGTCCTCGACGTGATCCGCGGGCTCCGGTCACCCCGGCCGGGGGGCTCGGGCTAGTCGTCCTCCCAGGAGCGGGAGCGCTGCAGGGCCCGCCGGCGCTTCTTGCGCGCCTGCGCCTGCTTGCGCTTGCGCTTGACGGACGGCTTCTCGTAGTGCGCGCGCCGCTTCATCTCCTGGAAGAGGCCGTCCTTCTGCATCTGCTTCTTGAGCTGCTTCAGGGCGGCCTCGATCTGGTTGTCGAAGACCTCGATCCTCACCGAGCGGGACTCCTTCGCGACGGTGGCGCGCTGCAGTCCGGGGGCGGGTCCACGCTGAACCCGCTCCCGTGGGACCCGGCGAGTATCGCACGTCTCCGAGGGCGCCGTCGCGCGAGTTTCGCGTCACCAGCGGCGCCGGTCGTGCTCGTCGAGCCACTCGAAGGAGAGCACGCTCACGCGGTAGGACGCGGCGTTCGGCACCGTCGCCTCGAAGTAGGCGCGGTTGTTCGGCGGTACGCCGCCGAGCACCCACGTCGTGGTCTTGCCGGTCACCTTGCCCGACCCGTCCAAGCCCTCGATGAGGAGCTGCATCCGCGCCGCGGCGCGGTTCGTCTGGTTGTATAGGTAGCCCGTGAGCTTCGCGCCGCTCGCCTTCCACTCGAACCGGAACCAGCGCGCGAGGCTCTCGGGCGCGTAGTTCTGGGCGGCCGCCGCGGCACCGGCGAGCCCGAGGACGGCGCCCCACGCGAGCGCGAGGGCTTCCCGCCTGGTCATGCGTCAAGGGTACCGCCGTCCGGGGCGGCGCGACCTGGAAAACTCCTGAGCGCCGCCTTCAGATCTGTCTACGGAGCCGCGGGTCGAGCGTGTCGCGCAGGCCGTCGCCGAGCATGTTGACCGCGAGCACGGTCGCCGCGAGGAAGACGCCGGGGAACAGGATGTTGTGCGGGAGGATGCGGAAGAGCGCGCGCCCCTCCGCCATGATGTTGCCCCAGGTGGGCGTCTCCGGCGGGATGCCGACGCCGAGGAAGGAGAGGATCGCCTCGACGAGGATCGCCGAGGCGCAGACGAACGTCGCCTGCACCACGAGCGGCGCCATCGTGTTCGGCAGCACGTGGCGCGCGAGCAGCGCGGGGGTGCGCGCGCCGAGCGCGACCGCCGCCTCGACGTAGGGCTCCTCGCGGATCGAGAGGACAACCGCCCGCACGAGGCGGACGACACGCGGCACCTCGGGGATCACGATGGCCAGGATGACCGTGCGCAGGCCCGCGCGGGACAGCGAGACGAGGCCGATGGCGAGCAGGATCGCCGGGATCGCCATGAGCCCGTCCATCACGCGCATGACGACGCCGTCGAGCCAGCGGAGGTAGCCCGCGAGGACGCCGATGACGAGACCGACGGCCGCGCTCACCAGCGCGACCGTCACGCCTACGATGAGCGACACGCGCGCGCCGTAGACGACCCGGCTGTACACGTCGCGCCCGAGGCTGTCGGTGCCCATCCAGTACGTGCGCGTCGTCTGCGCGCCGTCGGCGTTGCGCACGAGACGCTGCGCGCCGGGCCGCTGGTTCCGCACGACCGGATCGATCCGCGCCGGGTCCACGGTGCCGAGCACGGGCGCCAGGCACGCGAGCGCGACGACGGCCGCGAGGATCGCGCCGCCGAGCGCGACACTCCCGTGCCGCCGCAGCCGGCGGGCGATCCCGGCGGGCGCGGCGGCCGCGGGCGGGAGCGCCGCGACGGACACGGAGCCGGCGACGGCCTTCAATACCGGATCCTCGGGTCGAGGACGGTGTAGGTCAGGTCCACGAGCAGGTTGAGCAGCACGTAGACCATGGAGAACAGGAGGATCACCGCCTGCACCGTGGGGTAGTCGCGCGCGAGCACCGCGTCCACCGTGAGCCGTCCGAGACCCGGGATCGAGTAGACGGACTCGGTCACGACGACGCCGCCGATGAGGAGCGCGACGCCGAGCCCGATCACGGTGACGATCGGCACCGCGGCGTTGCGCAGCACGTGCCGCAGCAGCACCGGCATCTCCGCGAGGCCCTTGGCCCGCGCCGTGCGCACGTGGTCGGCGTTGATCACCTCGAGCACGCTCGCGCGCGTGATCCGGGCGATCAGCGCCACGTAGATCGCGGCGAGCGTGAGGCTCGGCAGGATCAGGTGCTCGAGGAAGCCCCCGACGCCCTCACGCAGGCGCTGGTAGCCCTGGACGGGGAGCCAGGCGAGCGAGATCGCGAAGAGGTAGATCAGCGCGTAGCCGATCACGAACACCGGCACCGAGAAGCCGAGCACGGAGAGCCCCATCACTCCGCGGTCGATCCAGGTCCCGCGCTTCCAGGCGGCGAGCACGCCGAGCGGGACGGCCGTCGCGACCGTCAGCACGAGCGTGCACACCGAGAGCGCCAGCGTCGGCTCCACGCGGTCCAGGATCAGCTCGCTCACCTGCTTCTTGAAGAAGAACGACTCGCCGAAGTCGCCGCGCAGGACGTTGCCGAGCCAGATGACGAACTGCTGCGCGATCGGCCGCTCGAGGCCCAGCTTGGCCCGGATCTCGGCGACCTGCTGCGAGGTGGCGTTGTCACCCGCGATGATCGCGGCCGGGTCGCCGGCCGTGAGGCGCAGCAGCGAGAACACGACCACCGCCACCACCGCCATGACCGGGATCGTGGCGAGGAGGCGGCGCCCGACGTACGACAGCATCGCCGACGCCGCGTCAGCTCACTTCTTGGTGACGTTCCAGAACACCGGCACCGGCGCGGTCATGATCCCGTCCACGTTCTTGCGCGTCGAGATCGGCTGGTACCACTGGCCGAGCGGGATGTGGGTCGGGTAGAGCGTTTCGCGCATCTGCGCCGCCTCGGCGATGGCCTTTTGCCTGGCCGGGTTCGTCTCGCGCGCGAACTGCTCGCGCAGGCTCTCGATCTCCTGGTCGCACGGCCAGCCGAACATCGCCTTCTCGCAGGAGGCGTTCATGAAGCCCATCATCACCGGGTTGAGGATGTCCGCCGCCACCCACCCCGTCAGGAAGGCGTTCCAGCCGCCCGCGGCCGGCGGGTCCCTCTTGGCCCGACGGGCGACCAGGGTCTGCCAGTCCATCGAGACCATGTCCACCTTGAAGCCGCCCCGCTCGAGCAGCGACTTGGCGACCGGCGCCAGGTTCGTGAGCACGGCGAGGTCCGTGGACTGCATCAGCACGACCGGCGTGCCGTCGTAGCCGGCCTCCTTCAACAGCGCCTTCGACTTCTCGAAATTCGACTCGAGGAGTCCGTCCATGCCCTTGGTGCTGGCCATCGGCGAGCCGCAGGGGAAGAAGGACTTGCAGGTCTTGTAGTACGCCGAGTCGCCGACCACGGCCTTCAGGAAGTCCTCCTGGTTGAAGGCATAGAACACGGCCTGGCGGATCTTCGCGTTGTCGAACGGCTTGTGCAGCGTGTTGAAGCGGAACGTGTACTGGTTGCCGAGCGGATTGTAATCGACGAGCTTGACGTTGACGTCCTGCTTGAGCACGGGCAGCAGGTCGTGCGGCGCGGACTCGATGTAGTCGATCTCGCCGGCCAGCAGCGCGTTGACCGCCGACTGGTGGTCGGGGATCCACTTCCACTCGACGCGGTCGACCTTGACGACCTTGCCGCCGGCGAGACCCGACGGCGCCTCCGCGCGCGGCTTGTACTTGTCGAACTTCACGTAGACCGCCTTGTCCCCGGCCTTCCACTCCTCCTTCTTGAAGACGAACGGGCCCGAGCCGGTGAAGTCGGAGATCTGGGTGTTCGCGTCGGTCTCGGCCACGCGCCTGGGCATCATGAACGGCACGTTCGAGCTCGGCTTGCCGAGCGCGCCGAGGACGAGGCCCGTCGGCTCCTTGAGGAGGATCTTGAACGTCTTCGCGTTCACGACCTGGAACTCCTTCACGAAGCCCGCGAGCTTCTGGCCCATCGAGTCCTTCGCCGCCCAGCGCTTGATCGAGGCGACGCAGTCCTCGGCGGTGACCGGCTTGCCGTCGTGCCAGACGAGCCCGTCGCGCAGCGTCAGCGTGTAGGTCAGCTTGTCGCCGCTGACGTCGTACCGGTCCACCATCTGCGGGCGGATCTCGCCCTTGGCGTCCATCGCGAAGAGCGTGTCGTAGACCATGTAGCCGTGGTTGCGCACGATGTAGGCGGTGGTCCAGATCGGGTCCACGATCTTCAGGTCGGAGTGCATCACGACGCGGAGCGTGGTCTCCGCGCCCGCGCGCCCGGGCGCGCCGGCCGCGAGCCAGGCGAGGGAGAGGACCGCGACGGCGAGGGGTCGGATGCGACTCATGGGCTCCTCCTCAGGGGCGGCGACGGCGATGAGACATAACCATAGGGCCGCCGAGCTTGTCAACGCGCGCGCCCCCTCGCCCCGGAGGGCACGGCATCTCACCGGACGCTAGATCTCGATCTTCCGCCGTGCCGTCGCGCGCCGCCACTTGCTCTCGGCCGCGTCATCGAAGACGAGCGCCTCGTCGGCCGGCACGCTGATCCAGGCGCCTCGCTCGAGCTCGCCCTCGAGCTGGCGCGCCGCCCAGCCGGCGTAGCCGAGGGCGAAGAGCGAGCGCCGCGGGCCCTGGCCGCGCGCGATCGCGTCGAGGACGGCGGGGTGGGAGGTCACGCCGATGCCGCCGCCGACCACGGTGGTCTCGGCGCTCGCCCAGTCGGTCGTGTGCAGCACGAACGCGCGCGTGATCTCGACGGGCCCGCCGTAGTGGACGCGGACGCTGCCGCCGACGCCCTCGCCCGCCGCGCCGAAGAGCTCGAGCAGCCGCGCCAGCGGCGTCTCGCCGAGCGGGCGATTCACGACGAGCCCCAGCGCGCCCGTCGCGTCGTGGCGGACCATGTAGATGACCGTGTGGTGGAAGCGCGGGTCGCGGATCTCCTCGGTGGCGACGAGGAGCTGCCCGGCGAGGCTCACCGGCCCTCCGGCGCCCGCGCGGAGGACCGGGGGCGCCCCGGGGCCGGCCGCGGCGAGCGCGAGCGCCGCCACGACGACCCAGGGCACACGGAGGCGGCGGCCTCTCGACCTCATCGGGTTCGGAGTGTACGCCGACTCGAGCGGGCGCCGGCGGGTTTGAACGGCACGGCGCCCGGCGAGCGCGCGTGACGCACGCCCGCCGGACGCCGGTCAACGACCCCTTACATCCCGAGCGCCTTCAGCCCCGCCTTCGCGGCCTCCACCGATTGGGCGTGCTGCCCCTTGCCGTGGAGCTCGGCCGCCTGGGCGGCCTTCTCCTTCGCCTCGGCGGCAGCCGGGTCGAAGCGCGTCGCCGTCTCATCCTCGATCTTCTTGATCAGGCTCGGACACTGGAACGCAAGCGCCGGACCGGCGGAGAACAGGACGAGCGTCGCAACGACAGCGGACAGAGCGATCTTCCGCATCGGATCACCTCCTCTCGTCGGGATTCCAAGCGGCCCCGATCTCAGGGCCGCGCTGGTTGCAGGAGCTGCCGCATCTCGGACTCGAGCGTCCGCATCCGGTCCTTCACCTGCGCTGCCTTCGCGAGCTGCTCGGGGGTGAGGAGTGTCCGCACCTCGAGCGCGACCCGCGCGCTCGCCTGGAGGAGCTGCGCGCGGAGCTGCCCGATCTGCTGGAGCTGGGCCGCGAGGTCGGCCTCCTGGAGCGCCCCCGGCGCGAAGAGCTTGTCGGCGAGGTCGGCCTGCGCCTGGTGAAGCTGCTGGACGATGGCCCGCGTGGTGGCGCGGTGGGCCGCGATGACCTCACGCACCTTCGCCTGCTGGTCGGGCGTCAGCTCGGCGCTGCGGAGCATGAGCGGCAGCAGCATGCCGTCGCCGGCCGGGCGCCGCGGCATGAAGTGCGATTCCTGGGCCCGGGCGGGCGCCGCCCAGGCGAGCAGGGCCACCAGTCCGACGAGCACGATGTGTCTGTGCATGGCGTATGTCTTCCTTCCGGCGTCAGCCATCGATGTCGGGTCGTCTGAACAGATCGAGCAGCCTGTCCACGCGCGCGTCCTCGTCGCACCCGTTGGTCGCGGCCCATTCCGGCCACTCGCAGCCGGCCTCGCCCGCCGTCGAGACGTCCGCGACGAGCACCTCCGACGGCGACGAGGGCGCCTGCCCGCTGACGGAGAACATCGTGTACGACACGTCGCGCAGGTAGGCTGGCGTCTCGTCACGCTGTGACGGCTCGGGCGGCGGCGCGACCGGGGGCCGCCCGGCCAGGGAGCTCCAGAGCGCGACGACCGCGACGACCGCCGTCGCGGCGGTGGCGATCGGGACGAGCGACCGGCGGAGCATGGGCACGCGCGCCCGCGGCTCGTCGGTCTCGCGCAGGACGTAGCTGATCGTGTCGAGCTCGGCGACGAGCCGGCGGTAGCGCTCCGCGCAGACGGCGCACATCTCGAGGTGCGCCCGCTGAGCCTCGCGTCCGCCGCCCGCGTGGATGCGCTCGAGCGCCGTGTCGGACAGGCAGCGGCTCACGACCCGCTCCCCACCGCCGCGGCGCGAAGCCGCCGGATCGCGCGGAAGAGGTGGCTCTTCACGCTTCCGGTCCTGAGCCCGAGGGCCTCGGCCACCGCCTGGGTGGACCACCCCTCGAGCTGGCGGAGGACGAACACCTCGCGCTGGCGGTCGGGCAGCCGGCGGAACGCGGCCCAGACGCGCCGCCATGTCTCCTCGCCGATGGCGCGCTCCTCGGGCGACGCCTCGCGCGCGAGCAGCGTCGCCTCGTCGAGGCGCTCGCCGTAGCGGCGGAAGCGCATCCACCAGCCGGCCCGCCGCCGGTCGTGGCACGCGTTGACGGCCACGCGGGTGAGCCAGGCGCTCCAGTCCGAGGGAGGCTCGGGGCTCGCGTAGGCCTGGTGGAGCTTGAGAAACACCTCTTGCACGACCTCCTGGCTCTCCTGGGGGTCGGCCAGGAGGAGCCGGCACAGTCGTCCCAGACGGCGCCGGTGCGCCTCGAAGAGCTCCTCGTAGGTCGGTGGACGCTCCGCGTCGGCGCGACCGTCGCCTGTCAACCCATCCCCTGCGCTCATCTCGAACAGACGAACGACGGGGACGTCGGTTGACAGGGAACGGCGGCGGACGCCCTGGGGCGGGTCGCCCGGAGCCGTGCTCAGGGGGCGGGCGCGGCTGGAGACGGCGGCAGGGGCGCGGCGATCGGGGAAACCCTGGACTCGATCACCTCGAGGCCAGCGAGCACGACGAATAGCAGCGCGACGACGACCAGCACGAGCGTTCGCATCGGGTCCGTCCTCCTCGGGTCGAGCGGGGTGCGCCCTCGTTGGGACGCCCCCCGCCGGCGCGGGGATTCAGCGACCGCGCGGAACGCTCAGACCGTCACGGGCCGGTAGACCGGCGTGCGCCACTCCGGCCAGCGCTTGTCCACGCCGCGCACGACGCTCATGTAGGCCGTGAGGAGCCGCCGCGTGGTCGCGCCGACGCCGCTGTCGGCGAGCGGGAAGCGGTCGATCGAGACGATCGGCGTGATCTCGTAGCCGCTGCCGCAGAAGAACGCCTCGTCGGCGACGTACAGCTCGGTGCGGTCGATCTCGCGCTCGACGACCTCGACGCCGAGGTCGGGGCAGATCTCCTCGATCAGCGTCGTGCGCGTGATGGACTCGAGGATGTCGCTCGACACCGGCGGCGTCACGAGCTTGCCCTTGCGGAGCATGAAGAACGTCGCGCCGGTGCCCTCCGCGACGTGCCCCTGCTGGCTCAGGAAGATGGGCGCGTCGTAGCCGTCGGCCTTCGCCTGCAGCAGGGCGAGGCGGCCGTTCTGGTAGTTCGCGCCGCACTTGAGCCGGATCGGGATCGCGTTGTCCGACGTGCGGTGCCAGGAGCTCACGCAGCAGCGCAGGCCCCCGTCCGAGATGCGGCCGCGGCGCCGCGGGTTGATGTAGATCCCGGTCGGAGTGGTGGCGTCCATCCCGGGGCCCGTCACGTAGGCGACCAGGTGCATGTGGATGTCCTCGCGGATCTCGTTCCCCTTGAGGACGTCGCGCACGGCGTCGTAGAGGTCCACGTCGCTGTACGGGACCGTGAAGCGCATCATCTTCATGGACTCGCGGAACCGGACGAAGTGCTCCTGGAGGCGGAAGCAGTGGATCTCACCGTCGTCTTCGTTCCAGTAGGCTCGGAGGCCCTCGAACACGTTGGTCCCGTAGAAGACCGCGGCGCTGTTCACCGGGAGCACCGCCTGGTCCT
The DNA here is from genome assembly GCA_035260325.1 of Candidatus Methylomirabilota bacterium. Lineage (NCBI taxonomy): Bacteria > Methylomirabilota (SeqCode) > Candidatus Methylomirabilota bacterium. The sequence goes on from DATFVL010000295.1 coordinate 10,624, forward strand.
GGGCCACGAGCTTGCCGTTCATCCAGATCCTGAGCTCTCGCATGGGGTCACGCTCCTCGTTACGCGACCCTAGCCCGGCTGACGCGCCCCAGTCAAGCGTGGGGTGCCCTGGAGACGTCTCGCCTGCGTGCTATCTTCGAGGCGTGGGCGCCAGGCACCGCGCGGCTCGGCTGCTCGTTTTCGGCGCGGTCTGTCTCGTCCTCCTCTGGGGCGCGGGCCGCGGGCTCGCCTCGTCCGTGTGGGACGACGCGACCGAGCGGGACGCAGCGGGCACACCGGTGCGCCGGTTCATCCCGGTCGAGCTCTGGACCGGGGCGGAATGGGACGGCGAGCGCGTGCTCGCGCTCACGCCGGTGCGCCTGTCGCACAAGCCCTCGATCCCCGCCGATCATCCCGTCATCACCATCGAGGGGCCGGAGCCGTGGGCGGAGGATCCAAGCGTCATGGTGCTGAAACGCGCGCGCCGCAGCGGCCGCTCCGGCGAGATCGTACAGCTGTTCCGGATCAACGCCCAGGGCGACGGTATCGGGCGCGTCACCGACGTGCGCCAGAGCCGCCGGCGGGAGTCGGCGGAGGCCTCCAAGTTCCCGCTCGGCTGGTGGCGGGCGGGAGAGACGCGCGCCTACGACGACCGTCAGCTGACGCGGATCATCATCGAGGAGCTGGACTACGTGTTCCTGAGCGTGCCCCACGCCCTGCGGTTCCGCTGGCAGACGAATCTCAAATCGGACGGGGACAACTCCTACGTGTTCGCGCCGGGACGCGGCTTGGTGGCGGTGTTCCATCATTGACGGCGCAGCCGTCGCCGTCCTTGACCGTCCCCGGATGTTCCCCTAAGCTCGGCACACCCTTCGGGAGGAGCGTTCCCATGCTGACCGGTCGTGATCTGCGGAAGCGGTGAGCTGACCGCGGAGGACGTGAGGTACACGTGAGCGGAAGCGTCGCATGAAGCTCGAGGACCGGATCGCGCTGGTGACGGGCGGCGGGTCGGGAATCGGGCGGGCGATCGCGCTCCTCTTCGCCGAGGAGGGCGCGCGCGTCGTCGTCAACGACCTGCGCCTCGAGACCGCCGAGAAGACGGTGAAGGAAATGCGCGACCCCGGGCGCGGACGGGCGATCCAGGCCGACGTCGCCGACAGCGGCCAGGTGAGAGCGATGTTCGCGGTGATCGAGCGGGACTTCGGCGCCCTCGACGTCCTCGTGAACAACGCCGGGATCGCGCTGGGCCCCGGCGACGACCGCGCCGGGCTCATGAAGAAGGCCGAGACGCGGATCATGGAGATGATGAGCGGCCAGGGCGTCCAGACCCACCTCGACGTCACCGAGAACATGAGCGACGAGGCGTGGCGGCGGATGCTCGCGGTCCACGTCGATGGAACCTTCTTCTGCACCCGCGAGGCGCTCCGCCTCATGAGCGGCCGGAACCGGGGCGCGATCGTCAACATCTCGAGCGTCGCGGCGCTGATGGGACTCCCGGCGGCGCCCCACTACAGCGCGGCGAAGGGCGCGATCCTCTCCTTCACGCGCGCCGTGGCCAGGGAAGTCGCCTCCCGCGGGATCCGCGTCAACGCGATCTGCCCGGGCTATATCGACACGCCGATGACCCAGGGTGTGCCGCCGCTCATCCGGGCGGCGACGCTCAGCCACACGCCTCTCGGCCGCCTCGGCGAGCCGCAGGAGATCGCCGCGACCGCGCTCTTCCTCGCCTCCGACGACAGCGCGTTCTTCACGGGCCAGTGGCTGTCGCCGAACGGCGGCTTCTTCATCGGCTGATGCCCGAGCGCCGCGAGCTCTCGGTCCGCGGAACGCCGGTCCAGATGCTCGAGGACGGCGCGGGGCCGCCGCTCCTCTTCCTCCACGGCGCGGGCGGCGCCGGGCGCTGGCTTCCATTCCAGGAGCGCCTCGCGAAGGAGTTCACCGTGCGGATGCCGAGCCATCCCGGCCACGGCGGCTCGCCCGCGGCCGACTGGATCGAGCACATCTCGGACTTGGCCTTCCACTACCTGGATCTGCTCGACGCGCTCGGGCTCGAGCGCGTCCACCTGGTGGGCGCGTCGTTCGGTGGCTGGATCGCGGCCGAGCTGGCAACGATGGCGTCGCACCGGCTCCGCTCGCTGGTCCTCATCGACCCGGTCGGCATCAAAGTGGACGGCTGGATCTACCCGTTCCTCTTCGGGATGGACATCCCCGAGGTGGTGGCGACCGTGTTCCACAACCCGATGGCGGCCCTCGCGCTGGCCCCGCCCGACGAGTCCGTCGAGACGCTCGCGCTCCAGTACCGCCAGGGGGCGGCGCTCGCGCGCGTCGCCTGGAACCCCTACCTCTACGACCCGCTCCTGCGCCGCCGGCTCGCGCGCATCGCCGCGCCGACCCTCCTCTGCTGGGGCGCCCACGACCGGCTCGCCCCGCTCTCCCCGTGCGGAGAGACGTGGCAGCGCGCGATCCCCGGGGCGCGCCTCAGCGTGCTCGCCGACTCGGGTCACGTGCCTCACCTCGAGGAGCCGGGCGCGGTCGCGTCGGCGGTGATCGAGTTTTGCCGGGAGCAGGGCGCCGCATGAAGTTCTACTACTTCCACCTGATGCCGTACGTGATGGACCACGACGAGCCCTCGTCGTGGGTGACGCTCTCGAACCGCGTCTACGACCCGAAGGTCGGCCACACGCTCTACAACCAGTACCTCGACCAGCTGGAATACGCCGAGAAGCTCGGCTGGGACGGGCTCTGCGTCAACGAGCACCACCAGAACTGCTACGGCACGATGCCGAGCCCGAACGTCATGGCGGCGATGCTCGCGCGCCGCACCTCGCGTGCCAAGCTCGCGATCCTCGGCAACGGGCTACCGCTCCGCGAGAACCCGCTACGCATCGCCGAGGAGATCGCCATGCTCGACGTCGTCTCGGGCGGACGCGTCATCTCGGGCTTCGTGCGCGGCATCAGCGCCGAGTACTTCTCAACCGGTATCAACCCGACCCAGTCGCGCGAGCGGTTCTACGAGGCGGCCGAGCTCATCTTGAGGGCCTGGACCGAGGAGGGGCCGTTCCCCTTCGACGGCAAGTATTACCGCTACCACTACGTGAACCCGTGGCCACGCCCGCTCCAGAAGCCTCACCCGCCCGTCTGGTGCCCGTCGCAGGGCTCGAGCGAGACCGTCGAGTGGGCGGCGAAGCGCCGCTTCCCCTACCTGATGGTCTTCACGCCGATCAAGCGGATCGCCCAGATCTACGGCGAGTACCGCGAGGCGTGCGAGCGGAACGGCTACAAGGCGAGCCGCTACCAGTTGACGGTCAACGTCCCGATCTGCGTCGCCACGAGCGACGCGAAGGCGCGCGAGCTGGCGCAGAAGCACACCATGTGGGTCTTCAACACGGGCCTCCGCATGCGTCCGCCCTTCTGGCGCCCGCCCGGCTACATGACGGAGGCCTCGCTGCGGCGCCTCCTCGCGAACCCGCCGAAGCTCCCGAGCGAGCTCACGTTCGAGGAGGCCGACCGCGAGGGGTACATCGTCTACGGGAGCCCCGCGACCGTCCGCGACAAGCTCCGCGTCTTCGGGGACGAGCTCCAGGCCGGCATCGTCTGCTCCGGGATGAACGGCGGGAGCCACGAGGCGACGCTCGAGATGATGGAGCTCTTCGCGCGCGAGGTCATGCCGCACTTCCGCGAGGACGCCCACGTGGACGAGACGGCCGGCGTCGGGCGCTAGCGCCCGGCGACCGTCAGCGAGCGGCGCAGCGCCAGACGGCCGAGGCCTTCGCGTACCCGACGCGCGGCAGCACCTCGTGCGTCGCGAGGGCGAATCCCCAGAGGACGATGCCGAGCGCGACGACGTGGGCGACCGCGAGCCGGCCCTTCCACGAGAACAGGGTGCCCCACACGCCCGTCACGACGACGAGCGCGACCGCGGTCAGATAGAAGGACAGCCACCACCCGCAGGCGCGCCCGTACGGCCACTGGGTCAGCGCGATCCCGACGAGCACACCGAGGGCCACGCGGCCCCAGATGGCGGACTGGGTCGGCGGCGCTGCCGGTGCTGAGCTGTGGGCCGCGAGGGGCTTCGGCGCCGACGCGACCGCCGGGCTCGAGGGTCGGAGCTTCCTGATGAGCTGGTCGACTACGGCAGCGTCCTTGTCTGGGGTCCGGTCGCGTTCCAAGCTCGGGTTGGCCAAGCGCGCACCTCCGGTCGTGCCCGGTGCACGAGCAAGGCCGTTGCCACCCGCGGGACGCCTGCGATATCAGCGATTTCTCGGGAGGGAAGTCTGCCAGCGTGGCACTATCCGGCCGGCGCCGGGCGGTAGCGCCCACGCGAGCTACTGAGCCGTCCAGCCCCCGTCGATCACGAGCTCGCTGCCGGTCACGAAGGCGGACTCCTCCGAGGCGAGGTACAGGACACCGTACGCGACTTCGTCGGGCTCGCCGTAGCGACCGAGGGGGATGCGCGCGAGCATCCGCTGGTACTGCGCCGGATCGGCGCGGCGGCGCTCGGTCATGGGCGTGACGATCGGCCCGGGATGGACGGAGTTGGCCCGGATGCCGTCGCGCGCATACTGGAGCGCGGTCGTCTTCGTCAGGAGCCGCACCGCGCCCTTCGACGCCTGATACTGCGGGCTGCTGTCGTCCATCCCCACGAGGCCGAGCTGGGAGGAGATATTCACGATCGATCCTCCGCCGGCGCGGCGCATGGCGGGGATCACCGCCTTCGTGCCGAGGAACACGCCCTTGGCGTTGACGTCCATCACGCGGTCCCACGCCTCGACGGTGGTGTCTTCGATCCGGCTCGCGGCGCCGACGCCGGCGTTGTTCACGAGCACGTGGAGCCCGTCGAAGCGGTCGAGCGCCGCCGCGACGGCCCGCTCCCAGTCGGCCTCGCGCGTCACGTCGAGGCGCACGAACACGGCCCCGCCGCCCTTCGCGTTGACGTCGGCCTCGACCGCTTTGCCCTCCGCCTCGAGGACGTCGCCGATGACGACCCGCGCGCCTTCGCGGGCGAACAGGCGGGCCTCGGCGGCGCCCATGCCGCGCGCGCCGCCGCTGACGAGGGCGACCTTGCCCGCGAGCCTCATGGCGCGTGCCGCTCAGCGGCTCGGCGGCTCCGGGCGCCGCGCGAACGGCGAGCGCGGGTCCAGAACCTCCCGCACCTTGCGCAGGAGGGCCTCGGGGCGAAACGGCTTGAAGACGAGCGGGTCGCCGGACTGTACGCCGCGGGCGGCGACGGCCGAGCTCGCGAAGCCGGACATGTACAACACCTTCGTGCTGGGCCGGAGCGGCCGCAGGCGGGCCGCGACGTCGGGCCCGCTGAGGCCCGGCATGACGACGTCGGCCAGGAGGAGGGCGATGGGCTCCGGATGGCCGTCGGCGATCTCCAGGGCCTTCTCGCCGCTGTTGGCCTTCAGCACGCGGTAACCCTCGAGCTCGAGAAGTTCCCGCGCCAGCTCGAGCACCTGGGGGTCGTCGTCGACGAGCAGCACCGTCTCCCTGCGTTGCATTCCTCGGTTACGTTACACCGAAGCCCCCGCCTTCGCGGGGCATTCGTACGGGGACGCTTGACCTCGGGGGCGCTTCGCCCTAGGGTTTCGCCCGTGCCCGCCTACTCGCTCGGGATCGACATCGGCGGCACCTTCACCGACATCGTCGTCTACGACCACGACACCGGGCGGCGATGGAGCCGGAAGGTCCTGACGACCCACGACGATCCCTCGCGCGCCGTCGCGGTGGGGACCGCCGCCGTCCTGCGGGCCGGACGCCTCGACCCCTCGCGGTTCACGCGCGTCGTCCACGCGACGACGCTCTTCACCAACGCGCTCATCGAGCGCACGGGCGCGACGACGGGGCTCCTGACGACCGCCGGCTTCGCGGACACGCTCGAGATCGGGCGGGAGCGCAAGTACGAGCTCTACGACGTCAACCTCGCGCGCCCCGAGCCCCTCGTGCCGCGCGATCGTCGTCTCGAGGTCGCGGAGCGCACCCGGGCCGACGGCCACGTCGCCCGGAAGCTCGATCCGAGAGAGGTCCGGGCGCGCGCCCGGCGGCTCGTGGAGGCGGGCGCGACGTCGCTCGCCGTCGTCTTCCTGCACGCCTACGCGAACCCGCGGCACGAGGCCGAGGCCGTGCGCGTCGTCGCGCGGAGCTTCCCGCGCGTCGCGGTCACCGCCTCCCACGAGGTCGCGCCGGAGATCCGCGAGTACGAGCGCGCCTCGACGACGGTCATCAACGCCTACATCAAGCCGCTCGCCCAGCGCTACCTCGACGTGATGGCGACGCGCCTCGCCGAGCTCGGCATCCCCGCCCCGCTGCTCCTCATGCTCTCGAGCGGCGGCCTCACCCACGTCACGGAGGCGCGGCGGACGCCCGTGCAGATGCTCGAGTCCGGTCCCGCCGCGGGCGCGCTGGCCGCGGCCTTTTTCGGGCGGGAGGACTCCGGCGGGAGCCTCCTCGCGTTCGACATGGGCGGCACGACGGCGAAGCTTTCGCTCGTGGACGGCGGCGAGCCCTTGACCGCGTACAGCTTCGAGGCGGCGCGGCAGCGGCGGTTCATCGAGGGCAGCGGCCTGCCGGTGCGCATCTCGACCATCGAGCTGATCGAGATCGGCGCCGGCGGCGGCTCGATCGCGGACGTGAGCGAGATCGGGCTCCTCCGGGTCGGCCCGCGCAGCGCCGGCTCCCAGCCCGGCCCGGCGTCGTACTCGCTCGGCGGCACGGAGGCGACCGTGACGGACGCCGACTTCGTCCTGGGCTACCTGAACCCGGCGTACTTCGCGGGCGGCGAGGTCACGGTGGACCTGGACGCCGCGCGCCGGGCGGTCGCCCGCGTCGCCGAGCGCGTGGGGCTCTCGCCGACCGCGGTGGCGTGGGGCATCCACGACATCGTCAACGAGAACATGGCGAGCGCGGCGCGCGTCCACATCGCCGAGCGCGGCCGCGACCCGCGCGACTACGCCCTCCTCTGCACCGGCGGCGCCGGGCCGGTCCACGCCCACGGCGTCGCGCTGAAGCTCGGGTTGCGGCGGGTGGTCTGCCCCCCGTCCGCGGGCGTCGCCTCGGCGCTCGGCCTCCTCGTGGCGCCCGCGCGCGTGGACCGCGTCGCGACGGTCGGGATCCGGCTCGACCAGGGGAGCGTCGCCGCGCTCGAGGCCGCGTTCCGGCGGCTCGAGGCCGAGGCACGCGCCGTCATGGCGGACACGGGGCTCAAGCTCGAGACGGCCACGGTCCGCCGGCTGGCCGACGGCCGGTTCCTCGGGCAGGGCTTCGACCTCGTCGTGACGCTCCCCGACGGGCCGTACGACGACGGCGACGCGACCCGGCGCCGGCTGAGCAGCGCCTTCGAAGCCGCGTACCGCGAGAAGTTCGCGCTGACGCCACCCGACGTGCCCGTCGAGTTCATCAACGTGCGGGTCGCGGTGCGCGCCCCCGTCGCCGGCGGGGACGTCGCCCTTCCGGGCGCGGCCCGGCGCGCGCGCGGCGACGCGGTCAAGGGCCGACGGCCGGCGTACTTCGGCGAGGCCGGCGGCTTCATCGAGACGACGGTCTACGACCGCTACCGCCTCGCGACCGGCGACGAGCTCGCCGGCCCCGCGGTGGTCGAGGAGGAGGGCTCGACCCTCGTCGTCGGCCCCGGCGCCTCGGCGCGCGTCGCGCCGAGCGGCAACGTCGTCGTGACGCTCGGGGCGCCGTGAAGCCGCCGGCCGCCCTCGACACGCCGCGCCTCCACCTGCGCCGGCCCGTCGTGGACGACGCGCGGGCCATCTACGAGAGCTACGCGCGCGACCCCGAGGTGACGCGCTTCGTGTCGTGGAGCGCCCACCCGAGCGTGGCCGTCACCGGGAAGTTCGTCGAGGAGTACTGCCTGGCGGGCTGGAAGACGGGCGAGGTCTACTCCTGGCTGATCACGCTCGCCGCGGGCGGCGACGTCGCGGGGATGATCGACCTGCGTCCGGTCGCGACGCGCGCGGAGGTCGGCTACGTCCTCGCCCGGCGCTACTGGGGCCGGGGCCTCGCGACGGAGGCGGCGCGCGCCGTGGTCGAGTGGACGATCGCCCAGCCCGACGTGCATCGCGTCTGGGCGGTGGCGGACCTCGAGAACGTGGCCTCGCAGCGCGTCCTCGAGAAGGTCGGGATGGCGCGCGAGGGCGTGCTGCGCCGCTGGCTCTCCGCCCCGAGCCAGGGCAAGGTGCCGCGCGATGTCTGGTGCTTCGCCCGCCTCAAGGACACGGACGTCCCGCGATGACCGCCGGCTTCGACGCCGTCACGCTCGAGGTCCTCTGGACGCGTCTCATCTCGATCGTGGACGAGGCCGCGAAGGCGATCGTGCGGACGTCGTTCTCGACGCTCTCGAACGAGGCGAACGACTTCGCGTGCATGCTGACGGACGCGCGGGGCCATGCCATCGCGCAGAATACGGGCTCGATCCCTTCGTTCATCGGAACCCTCCCCGCGACGGTCCGCCACTTCCTGCGCGCGTTCGGCGCCGAGGGGATGCGGCCGGGCGACGTCCTCATCACCAACGACGCGTGGATGGGGACGGGCCACATGTCGGACGTCAGCGTGCTGAAGCCGATCTTCCGCGGCGGGCGGCTCGTCGCCTTCTCCGCGACCACGTCGCACATGCCCGACATCGGCGGCCGCGTCCGCGCGATCGAGGCGCGCGAGATCTTCGAGGAGGGCCTGCACATCCCGCTGATGAAGCTCCGGGAGGACGGGCGGACGAACGAGACGCTGATCGGGCTGATCCGCGCCAACGTGCGCACGCCCGACCAGACCGTCGGCGACATCTGGGCGCAGGTCGGGGCGAACGAGCTGATGGAGAAGCGCCTGCTCGCGCTGATGGACGACGGCGGGCTCGACGCCCTGACCGGGCTCGGCGACGAGCTGTTCGCGCGCGCCGAGCGGGCGATGCGCGAGGCGATCCGCGCGGTCCGCGACGGCACCTACCGCTACGCGATGCGCACGGACGGCGTGGACGCGCCCCTCGAGTACCGGGTCGCGCTGACGGTCGCCGGCGACGAGATCCTCGCGGACTACACGGGCACCTCGCCGCAGCAGCCGCGCGCGATCAACTGCGTCTACGCGTACACCTACGCGATGACGGCGTACGCGCTCAAGTGCGCGCTCCTGCCCGGCCTCGCCAACAACGAGGGGATGTACCGGCCCGTCCGCGTGACGGCGCCGGAGGGCTCCATCCTCAACCCCCGGTTCCCCGCCGCGGTCGTGAGCCGCGCCGTCACCGGCCACTACGTGCCGGTGCTGCTCTTCGGCGCGCTCCACCGTGTGATCCCCGACCGGATCATGGCCGGCGCGGGCTCGCCGCTCTGGGCGGTGCAGCAGACGGGGCTCCGCGCCGACGGCCAGCCGTACACGAACGTCTTCTTCTTCAACGGCGGCATGGGCGCGACGCCGGTGAAGGACGGCGAGCACGCCACGTCCTGGCCGAGCAACATCTCCTCGACGCCCGTCGAGGTCGCCGAGCGCAACAGCCCGCTCTTCTTCCACGCGAAGCGCCTCACGCCGGGCTCGGGCGGCGCCGGCCGGTTCCGGGGCGGGCTCGGGCAGGACATCCTGATCGAGAGCGAGTCGGACACGCCGATCCTCGTGAGCTTCATGGCCGAGCGCACGCGCTTCCCCGCGCCGGGCTTCGCCGGCGGCGGGCCGGGCGGCCTCGGCGACGTCCGCATCAACGGCCGCCGCATCGACAACCGGCGCCAGCACGTGCTGACGAAGGGCGACACGGTGCTCGTGAGGACGCCGGGCGGCGGCGGCTGGGGGCGGCCAGGCCGGCGCGAGCGCGCGCGGCGCGAGCGCGACCGCGCCCTCGGCTACGTCACGCGCGCGAAATCCACGTAGCCGCGCTCCACGTCGGTCGCGACCAGCTCGACCCGCACGCGGTCGCCGACGTCGAGCCGCTCCCCGCCGCGCACCAGCTTGCCCTCCACGTGCGGCTCCCGGATCCGCACCCACGTGCCCTTGTCGGACGCCCCGGTCACGAGGGCGTCGAAGCGCTCGCCGATCCGCGATTGCATCAGCAGCGCCGCAGCCGATTTCCGCACCTGACGCTCGACCTTGTTCGCGTTGTCCTCCTGCTCCGTGCAGTGGCGCGCGAGGGCGCCGAGCTCGTCCGCGGCGTACGGCGCCGGCCGGCCCGCGAGAGCCGCCTTGAGGAGGCGCTGCGTGAGCAGGTCGGGAAAGCGGCGGTTGGGTGCCGTCGAGTGCGTGTAGTCGCGGACGGCGAGGCCGAAGTGGGGCTCCGGCGCCTGCCCGGGGAGGTCCAGGGCGTACTCGCCCGAGCCGAGGAGCTTCACGACGCTGAGCGAGAGGTCCTGGAAGCGGTCGGGATCCGCCGCGCGGCGCCGGGCGAGGAACGCCTCGAGCGCCCTGGCGTCGGGCGCCGCCGGCAGCCGCTCGCCGAGCTCGCCGGCGAGCGCGACGATCCGGTCCCAGCGCTCCGGCGTGCGGAGGACACGGCGCAGCGACGGGCTGCCGCGCGCCGCGAGGTAGCGCGCGGTGACCCCGTTCGCGGCGATCATGAAGTCCTCGATCAGCTCCTTGGCGCGGTTCTGCTCGTCCGGCCGGAGGTCCGTCAGGACGTCGCCGTCGAACACCGCGCGCGTCTCGAGCGTCTCGAGGCTCAGCGCGCCGTGCTCGTGCCGGGAGCTCTTCATCGCCTGGGCGACCCGGTCCTGGATCCTGAGCTGCGCATCCATGCCGGCGACCGCGGCCACGCGCGGCGGGACTGGCCCCCGGCCGTCGAGCCAGGCCGCGACCGCGCCGTACGCGAGCTTCGCGCGGTTCCGCACCACCCCGCGGTAGACGTCAGAGGCCCCGACGGTCCCGTCGGGGCCGACCGTCATCTCGACGACGAGCGCCCGCCGGTCCTCGCCCTCGCCGAGCGAGGTGAGATCGGTGGAGAGCCGCTCGGGCAGCATCGGGAAGACGCCGCCGGCCGTATAGACCGACGTCGTGTTGGTCCGCGCGTGGCCGTCGGTCGCAGAGCCCGGCCGGACGAGCGCGTCCACGTCGGCGACAGCGACGAGGATCTTCACCCGGCCGCCCGCGAGCGGCTCGGCGACGGAGAGCTGGTCGAGGTCGCGCGAGTCGTCGTTGTCGATCGAGCACCAGAGGCGATCGCGCAGCTCGCGCGCGCCGGCGTCGCCGGCGCCCGCGGCCGTCGTGAGCGCGCCGACTTCGGCGAGGACCGCCGGCGAGAAGTCAGGCTCGAGCCCGCGCTCGCGCATCACCCGCTGCGCGATCGCCACGAGGTCGCTCCGCGTGCGCATGCGCCCATAGTAGACTCCGGCCGCGTGCGCAGTCCTGATTATCGGTCCCCCGCCAGGCCGCCCCACCACCGGCGTAAGTTTCCGGACGGGCGCCGGTCCGGTGGAGCGATGAACGACGCGGGGCGAACCACGGCGGTGACGTTCGCGGCGCTCGTCCTCCTCCTGGGCGCCCTCGGCGCGCTCGCCGCCGTGACGGCGGAGCGCTCGGTGGACGGCCTGCTCGGCGGCGCGGCGGCGCCGGTGACGCCGCGCGTGCGAGCGGCGGACGACGCGCTCGAGCGACGGGACAGCGGCGCGGCGCTCCGTGCCTGGCAGGACGCCTACACCGCGGCGCGCGCGAGCCGGCGCTGGGAGCCGATGCTCGAGGTCGGCGACGCGGCTCTGCGGCTCGGGGCCGACCCGGCCGCGCGCGACGACACGCGGGCGCGCGCGCGCCGCGCCTACCTGCTCGCGTTCACGCGCGCGCACCACGAGGGCTCGGTGGACGGCGTCCTCCGGGCGGCCGAGGCGTTCGCCGGCCTCGGCGACCACGAGACCGCCGCGCTGTGCCGCGGCGTTGCGGAGCGAATGCGGTAGATGACATCCTGAGGCGCGATGAGCGGCCTTGCGATCGTCGCCCTCGGCGTGGGCGACGCGTTCTCCGCCCGGTACTACTCCTCCTGCCTCGCCGTCGGCGCCGAGAGCGCGTGGCTCCTCGTGGATTGCCCCCACCCGATCCGCAAGATCCTCAGGGAGTCGGGCAGCGCCGCCGGCGTCGCCCTCGACGTCGGCGACTTCGCCGCGGTCGTCGTGACCCACCTCCACGCCGACCACAGCTCGGGGCTCGAGGGCTTCGGCTACTTCGCGCACTTCGTCCTCGGGCGCCGCGCGCGCCTGCTCGCGCACTCGGACGTCCTCGCCGAGGTGTGGGATGGTCACCTGGCCGCGGGCATGCGCCGGCTCCTCGAGCCCGAGCGGCTCACGGCGCGCGACCTGACGCTCGGCGACTACTTCGACGCGACGCCCCTCGCCGAGACGGGCGCGGTCGAGGTCGGGCCATTCAGGATCGAGTGCCGGCGGACGATCCATCACATCCCGACGACGGCGCTCCGGATCCGCGCGGGCGGCCGCGTCCTCGGCGTCAGCGCCGATACCGCGTTCGACCCCGGGCTCATCGCGTGGCTGGCGGAGGCCGACCTCGTCGTCCACGAGACCAACCACGGCGTCCACACGCCGTACGCGAAGCTCGCGGCGCTCCCCGCCGCGCTCCGCGCGCGCATGCGGCTCGTCCACTACCCGGACGACTTCGACGCGGCCGGGAGCGTGATCGAGCCCCTGCGTCAGGGCGCCCGCTACGAGGTGTAGACGACGCTCGCGCTCAGGCGAGCGTCCGGTCCACGACGGCGAGCGGGCTCCGCCCCTGGACGTACGTCACTTCCCGAAGTCCGAGGACGCCGCGGAGCCGGTCCTCGGGGACCTTCATCGGGCCGGGCGACGGCGCGGCGCCGGGCGCGGGCTGGGGGAACGCGGTGGACATCGCGGTGTGGAACGCGACGTTGCCCTCGACCTTCTGGAGTACCTGATGGATGTGACCGTTCAGCACGGTCACCGAGCCGAAGCGCCTCACGTAGCCGAGCGCCTGCTCGCCGTCGGCCGTGGCCCAGCCCCACGTGGGATAGACCGCCCAGAGGGGCACGTGGGTGAAGACCACGATCGGCGCGCTGCTCGGCAGCCCCGCCACGTCCTTCTCGAGCCACTCGAGCTGCTCCACGCCGAGGCTCCCGAGGCCCTTCGCCTTGTAGCTCTCCACGTTGACGAGCCCGACGAAGTGGACGCCCCGGTAGTCGAAGCTCTGCCAGCCCCGCCCGCCGGCCGTGCCCCGTCCGTAGCGGCCGAGGTACTCCTTGCCGCCGTCGAGGAACACGTCGTTCTCCCCGGGCACGTAGAAGACGCGCTCCGTCTTGACGGTCTTCAGGAGCTCGCCGACCGCGTCGAACGCGCCGGGCTTCTGGGCATGGGTGAGGTCGCCCGTGTGCAGGACGAACGCCGGCGGGCTCGGCAGCGCGTTGATCTTCGCGATCGCCGTCTCCAGCGTCGCGGTCACGTCCGGGTTCGCCGGGCCCTTGAAGCCGATGTGCGAGTCGCTGATCTGGACGAAGCTGAAGTCGCCGCCCGCGGCGGCGTCGGCCGCGTGGGCGAGGGTGCGCGACGAGAGCACGCCGCCCGCCGCGCCCCAGAGCACGCCCGTCCCGACCCACGTCATGCATTCGAGGAATCCGCGCCGATCCATGTGGTTCTCCTTGTCGTCGGGTGAGCGGCTCATCTCACCGTGATCGTGGACTTCATCTTCGGGTGGAGCGCGCAGAAGTAGTCGTAGGCGCCCGGCGTCGTGAACGTGTGCGCGAAGGCCTCGCCGCGCTCGAGCGCGGGCGAGGCGAAGGCGCCGCCCGCCGCCGTCACGGTGTGGATCTCGTCGTCGCGGTTGGTCCACGTCACCGTCGTGCCCGCCGGCACCGTCAGCGCCTCCGGCAGGAACGCGAAATGCTCGATGCCGACCCGTGCCTCGCGGACCGCGCCGTCCGACGTGAGCGCCGCCGGGAGCGTGGCCGCCAGCGCGACCAGCGCCGCGAGGCCGAGCGCCGGCAGGATGCGTGTCGTCATGAACTGTTTCCTCCCCTCACCCCCGCCAACGCGCGCGGCGGTCGAAGGTTCCGCGGGAACGAATCGCGCGGTCGCGCGTTGCGCAAGGTGAAGGCGCGGGCTGATAGACTCGACCACGCATGCGAAGTCGGGACACGGGTGATGCGGGTGCCGTCCTCGGGCGGGAGGCGCTGGCCTACGTCGACACCCTGCACAATCTGGCGCGCTACCTCACGGGTAACGAGACCGACGCCGAGGACCTCGTGCAGGAGACCTACGCGCGCGCCCTCAAGGCCGCAGACCAGTTCACGCCGGGCACGAATCTCAAGGCGTGGCTGTTCAGAATTCTACGAAACAGTTTTCTCAGCTCGTACCGGCGGCAGCGCGCGAGCCCGCTCGTGGGCGGGCTCGACACGGTGGACCCGGCGAACCAGGGCGTCGCCGACGAGGCGTGGCTCCGCGACGACGTCGAGCTCGACCGGCTCAGGAAGCTCGTCGCGGCGGAGATCGAGGCCGCGCTGATGACGCTCAGCGAGGAGGCGCGCACGGTGATCCTCCTCGACCTCGAGGGCCTGACGGAGACGGAGGTGGCCGAGGTCGTCGGCTGCGCCGTCGGTACGGTGAAGTCGCGCCTGGCGCGCGCGCGGTCGGCGCTCCGGCTGCGGCTCAAGGACTACGCGAGATAAGCATGGACTGCGAGGACGTCCGGCTCCAGCTGCACGAGTACCAGCGCGGCCAGCTCGGTCCGGAGCTGCACCGGGAGGTCCGCGCCCATCTCGAGCGCTGTCCGGCCTGTGCCCACGAGGATGCCGCGGAGCACGCGCTCACCGAGGTGCTCGAGCGGAAGCTGCCGCAGCACCCGGCCTCGCTCGCCCTGAAGCGGCGCCTGGCGGCTCGGTGGCCCGCGGCGTCCCCCGCGCCGCGCGTCTGGTGGAGCGGATGGCGCCGTGCGCTCGTGCCGGCGCTCGCGGCGGCCGTCGTGCTCGCCGTCGGGCTCCCGCTCTGGCGCGCGCTCGCGCCGGGAGGGCGCGAAGGCGCGGCGGGCATGGTCGCCGAAGCCATCAACGACCACGTGCGCCTGCTCCAGCGCGACCGGCCGCTCGACGTCGAGAGCGGCGGCATCCACCAGGTCAGGCCGTGGTTCGCGGGCCGCCTGGACTTCGCGCCGGTCGTCGCCTTCGAGGGCGACGCGGAGTTTCCGCTCCAGGGCGGCGCCGTCGGCTACTTCCTGGACCGCAAGGCGGCGGTGTTCGTCTACAAGCGCAGGCTCCACCCCGTCTCGCTCCTCGTCTTCCGCGCCGACGGGCTCCCCTGGCCCGAGCGCGGCCTCACGCCGGTCGGCGCCGTCGCCGGTTACGCGACCGTCGCGCGGGGTTTCAACGTGATCCTCTGGCGCGCCGGCGATCTCGGCTACGCGCTCGTGTCCGACGTGGATGCGCAGGAGCTCGCCCGGCTCGCGGCGAAGCTCGCGCGCGACTGACTCAGCGGCCGTCCCCGAACGTCACCCCGCCCGGCGGAGTCCGGCGCGCGTCCTGCCAGGCGGCGGCCACGTGCAGGGCGAGGCAGAGCGCGAGCACGACCCACGCCCACACCGGCGTGGACAGCGGCTCCGGCGCCATCGGGAGCCCGATCCAGCTGTGGCTCGGCCCCGCGATGGTCCGCAGCAGGCGGTCGAGCCCGAGGAGGGTCAGCGCGGCGGCCACCGTGAGGCCGCACACGAGGCCGCCGAGGACGGAGAACGGCGCGGGTCCGCCGGGCACCGCCCACGCCGCGAACCGCGCCACGCGCGGGAGCCACGCGCCGGCCAGCGCGCCGAGGCCGAAGAGGAGCACCGCGACGGCCAGGATCCCGAGGACACCCGTGCGCGGCCCGGCGCCCGCGGCGATAAACACCTCGTCCGGGGCCGTGGTGACGCCGAGCCTGAGGCGCTCGCGGAGCGGGATCGTCTCCGCCATTTCCTTGAAGACCGCATCGTCCGGCGGCGCGACGACGTACTTGCCGCCCGCGCGCGTCGCGCGCGCCTCCTGGCGCGCGTACTCGAGCCAGCGGTCGCGCGCCGGACTCGCGGGTCGCGCCAGGAGCCAGCGCTCGACGTCGGGCGCCGCCGCGGCGTCGCCGAGCAGCGCGATCGGCGTGCCGGCGTAGGTGCCGAGCAGGGTCAGCCAGCCGGCCACCAGCGTGGAGACGACGAGCGCCGCGCAGAGCACCGCGAGCAGGGAGATCAGGTCCGCCGCCCGCGGGCGCGGCAGCCAGGCGCGCCAGCCCGCGACCGCGCCGGCCGCGCGCCGGCGGCCGAGCGCGATGCCGCCGCGAAACCCGCTGACCAGCGCGAGCCCGAGCACGCCGAACCACGCGCCGAGGAGGAACGGGATCGCCGGGTCGAGACGGTCGACGAGCCCGCGAAGGTTGGCGAAGAGGGTCGTCCGCGCGATGGCGGCGCGCTCGTCCCACTTCCGGGCGAGGTCGTCCCGCCCGCGGGCGCGCATCCACGCCGCGACCGTCTCCCACGCCCGGTCGAGCCATTCGGCGCGGGGGGACACGGTCGCGAGCCTCGCGACAACTTCATCGTAACGCTCGACGTCGCCGGCGGCGGCGAGCTGGCCGATCTTGTCCCGGGGCGGCGTGAGGAGCACGAGCGGGGTGAGCAGGGTATGCACGCGCTCGGGGCGGATGCCCGCCTCCTTCATGCCGGCGAAGCCGCGGGCGAAGGCGCGGCGGGCGGGCTCGCGCGCGTCGTCGACCTCGAGGGCCGACGAGACGCTCAGCAGGTCGCTCCAGGACGCGGCGGGCAGGTCGGCCGCGGCGGCGAACGCGCGCCCGGCCTGGTCCCGCCGCCCCGCGGCCGCAAGGAGGCGGCCCCGGTACGTCGGGTAGAACGGATTCGTCGGGTCCGCGGCCTCGGCGCGCTCGAAGGCCGCGATCGCCGCGTCGCGTGCGGTGGGCGCGAGCGCCTGCGCGTTGCCGCCGCCGTAGCCCGCCACCAGCGTGCGCGCGTCGCGCGCCGCCGCGCCGCCCAGGTAGCTCCAGAAGCCTCGGCCGGGGCGCGGCCCGTCGGGCCGGAAGGACATCGTCATCCGATCGCGAGGCTCCATGCCGGCGAGGGTCGCGACGGTCACGAGCAGGGCGGGCTCATGGCCCTCCGCGCGCGCCGCCAGCGCCACGATCGACGCCGGGAACCGCGTGCGGCGGACCACGCGCCCGCGGGCGGCGTCGACCTCCAGCAGGTCGCTCCCGATCGCGTAGAAGGCGCGGCGGCCGAGGGTCGCAGGACCGACGGCGGTGTCCGCCTTCTTCTTCCCCTCGCCGAGTCCCGGGTGCGCGATGGACCAGCGCTCGGCCCCGCGCGCGTCGAGCCCGACCACGCGGCCCGGCTGAGCCTCGACGCGGATGGCCTCCGCCGCGAGGACCGGCGCGGCGGTGAGCAGGGAGAGGCACGTCGCGAGGGCGAGGCAGCGCTCACGGGCCATCGTCACCTTCCCGAGATCGTCCGGCCGAAGCGTTGCTCGACGACGTGCGCGACCGCCGAAAAGTCCTGTCCGCCCCAGCCCTTCGCGGCGGTCTCGGCGTAGGCGGCCAGCGTCTCGCGGAGGACGGGCATGTGCGCGAGGCTCGCGCCCGCCATCCGCGTCGCGAGCGCGACGTCTTTCAGCATGAGCTCGGCCGTGAAGGTCGGCTCGAAGTCGCCCACGACGAGCCTGAGGGCGCGCCGGTCGAAGTAGGTGGAGTAGGCCATGCCGCCGCCGTTCTTCACGACTTCGTAATAGGTCTTCGGGTCCACGCCGAGGGTGACGCAGAGAGCCAGCGACTCGGCGACGGCCACCGCGTTGACCGCGCCCAGCGCGTTGTGGAGGAGCTTGATCCGGTTGCCGGTGCCGGAGGGGCCGACGTACATCGTGAGGCGCCCCATGACGGCGAGCAGCGGCTGGATCCGGGGAAGCGCGTCACGGTCCCCGCCGACCATGAAGAAGATCTCGCCCGACTCCGCCTGCGGTGAGGAGCCGAGCATCGGCGTGTCCATGTGCGTGACGCCGAGGGCCCGCGCCTTCTCGTGGATCGCCTGCGACACCTCGGGGCTCACCGTCGAGCAGTCGCAGCTGACGAGGCCGCTCCGCGCGCCCGCGAGGATGCCGTCGGTGCCGAGGTAGGTCTCCGTGACGATCGCGTCGTTCGGCAGCGCCGTGAACAGCACGCCGACGCCCGCCGCCACGTCGCGCGGCCGCGCCTCCGCCGTGACGCTCCCCGTCGCGGCGGCCCGCGCCGCCGCCCCCGGGTCGACGTCGAACACGTGGACGGTGTAGCCCGCCTTCGCCAGGTTCCGGGCCATGGGCCCGCCCATCCGGCCCAGCCCGATGAAGCCGACCGCTCCCTTGCTCATCGTCCCTCCCAGGCCCTTCACCGGCCGCCGCGCCGCCCTATGATCCGGCAGCCGAGTGGTGTTGTCATCCAGGGATTGCGCCTCGATCGGGAGGATCGGGATGCATCGGCGGCTGACCGCGGGAAGCGTGAGGGGCTGACGCCCCCGATCAGACGCGATCCTGCTTGTCGCGGAAGGCGCGGCCGCTGACGCCGGAGGCGAGGCCGCGGTAGGCACGCATCGGACGTTCGGGTATCAGGTAGATCACGCGGCCCTTGTCGAGCACGGTGAGCCTCGCGCCTGGACGAAGTCGCAGCCGCTCCCGCACCTCGCGTGGGAGCGTGAGCCGAAATCGGTTCGACAGCGTGATCGTCTTCATCGCAGTGCTACGCAAGCGTAGCAGCCCTCGGCCCACAGTCAATGCCGGGAGCCTGCCTAGAGGACCGCGGCGTGCACCACCTGCCCCTCGGCGACGAGCGCCGCGCCGCGCTGCTTGTCGAGGCGGAACTCGAAGAGCGCCCCGACGCCGGCGCCGCGCCGGAGCGAGCCCTCGACGGCCGCGGCCCGCCGCAGCAGCTCCTCCACCCGGGCGCGCCGCTCGCGCTCGTTCACGTCGCGAATCGCCCCGCGGTCGTAGGTCTCGAGGGCGTGGGCGCGGAGAAGCTTCGGCCACTCCCCCGCGAAGAGCGCCGCGTCCTGGAAGAGGTCGAGCCCCGCGAACGTCCCGCCGGCGAAGACGGCCGCGCCCAGCGCCCCCGGCGCGGTCCGCGCGTCGAGCGTACGCTCGACCTCGGCCTGGTGCGCCTTGACCTCGGGCTTGTCGTAGATGGCCTGGTAGCTCCCGCTCGGTGACGGCGCGGCGGCGCGCGCGGCGTAGCGGCTCACCTCGGCCCAGACCTCGGCCTGGCTCTTCCGCTCCATCACCTTCGAGCGGAGCTGGGGCGCCGCGAACGTCCCGCGCGCGCCGAAGCCCATCCCGCCACCGCCCACGCTCCAGCGTCCCTGCTCGACGCAGTAGACCTGGAGATCCACCGGGCCGGAGCGGGGCGGGAGGAGGACGTCCTCGGTGACGACGCGGTTCTGCTTGCCGCCGAGCAGGATTTCGCCCGCGAGGAGGAGCACGTGCGTCTTGCCGCGGTTGTCCACCACGAGCGAAGGCACCGTCGCGCTCTCGCGCTCGGTGATCACGAGGTCGCCCCGCGCGCGCGCGTCCTCGAGCGTCGCGATCGCGAGCGGCGCCGCGGCCGCGGGGCCGTGGAGCCAGAAGACGTGGAGCGCCCCGTGGGACTTCTGGTCGCCCACCTTCACGGCGGCGACGAGCCTCCGCCACTCGGGGCTCACCTGCCCGGTCGCGTACGGCACGTCGCCGTCTCGGGGCGTGCCGCCCAGGATCCTGATCCGGTCGGCCCACGCCCCGGCCGGGCCTACGAGGGTCACACCGGTCGCCGCCGCCAGCCCCGCAAGGAATTCCCGCTTCGTCATCGTCGTGCCCTCCTTCATGGTGAGTCGTCTACCCGTTAGACCGGGGGCGGGCACGGGAGTTCCCGGAAGGGACGACGACGGCGAGGGCGCGAGGCCGCGCCCGGAAGCGGGCGAGAGCGCGCCGGCAGGGCACGATCAGGAGGCCGAGGAGCTGCGGGCCCGAGCGCCGGCGGCTAGAAGACCTCCGCCAGGTTGAGCGGCCGCGGCTCGCGGCGCCGGTGGGCGGGGCCGAAGTGCTCGGCGAGGCCCTGGCAGATCAGCGGCAGCGCGATCGTCACGTCGGCGAAGCACATGACGTTGTCGCCGCCCTTGGCCTCCTTGCCCCACGAGATGCACTCGGTCGTGAGCGCCGCGCCGCCGAGGCCGCCGAAGATCGTGTTGTCGGTCGTGATCTGGATCGCCGCGACGTGGGGCTTCGCCGACTGGTTGCCGTGCCGCGACGAGACGCTCGTGGCCGTGATCTGGAGGAAGTCCTTGGGCACCCCGCCGCCCAGGAACACGACGGAGGTCCCCCGGCCCGACGCCATGGCCTCATCCATCATGTCGGTCGCGACCTTGTAGTCGCGGAAGAAGTCCACGACGGGCGCCATCTCGGCCTTCTTGGCCTTGTCGTAGCCCTCGCCGATCGGCCCGTCGGGCAGGCCGCAGCAGAAGACCGGCACCTGGTTACGGGCCGCCGTCGCCAGGATCGAGCGCCTGAAGCCGCGGGCGTCGAGCCAGAGCCCCATCTCGTGCAGGAAGCGCACGGTCGTGATCGCGGGCTTGCGCCAGCGCTCGGCGAGGTCGTCGATGAACGCGCTCGTCACGAGCGTCTCGAGCTGGTCGTAGCGCTCCTTGGAGACGATGTGGTCGTAGAAGCGGTAGTAGCCCTCGGACCACAGATCGACGTCGTCCACGTCGTCGGCGTCCACGCGGTACACCCGCGTGCCGTCCATCTGCTCGAGGAGGTCCTCGGTGATGTTGGCCGAGGTGGACGCGAGCACGTCCACGTAGCCGCGCTCCAGCAGCCAGGTCACGAGCGGCCACATGCCGGCGCTCGACATCGAGGCGGCGTAGCCGAGGCAGATGAGGCTCCGCCCCTCGATCATCCGCTTCCAGGTCGCGAACGCCTCGCCGAGCTGGCGCCCCTGGAAGGCCGAGCGGCGCATCTTGCCGAGCATGGCGAGGACGGAGGGCGTCTGCCCCTCGAACACCGTCATCGGCTCGCGGATGAGACCCGGGTCCTCGTACCGGCGCATGCTCGCCATCCTGTCTCTCCTTATCGACTCGCCTCGGACGGCGAGGATTACCGGCCGGCGAGCCAGGCGCGTGACCTGGCGTGCTCCTCGGCGCGCTCGGTCCGGAGGTAACGGTAACGGCTGCCCCGCGCGATCAGCGCCTCGTGGACGGTGCCGCCGGGGAAGCACGCCTTGAGCTGCGGCACCACCTGGTCGCGGTCGAAGAACCGGCACGAGAAGATGTCGAAGTAGGCGCGCTCCTCGTCGGGGAAGACGTGCAGGCTCACGTGGCTCTCCGCGATCATCGTGAGGGCCGAGAGCACCCGCCGCCCATCGCCGAGCGTGTCGCGGATGACGTAGGGGCGCATGATCGGCGTCATGCCGATGGTGCGCGGCAGCCGGTCGAACGCGGCGAAGAGGGTGTCCATGCTCTGCGGGCCCTGGTAGGCGTCGATGTTGAGGAAGAGGTGCGGGCCGAAGTCCGCCTCCGTGTCGGGCTCCGTGTCCTTCATCTTGGTGCGCTCGACCGTCTGGACCGACGTCGTCTCGCAGGGGAAGACGGCCTGGAGCACGGTGCGGAGCCGGTCGGCGTCGAACGGCTCGGGCGCGACCAGGTCGGCGAAGTACGCCTCCCGGAACGAGAAGGTGTGCAGGGTGAAGTGGCCGCCCCCGAGGAAGAGGAACGCGCTGACCCCGCAGTCCTCCGCGACGACCCCGTTGTAGTAGGGGAGCACGAAGGCCGGCATCACGGGCGTGAGCCCGAGCTGCACGGGGATCTCCTCGAGCACCTCCTGGATCAGCGGGACGTGGTCGAAGCGGGAGCGGAACCCCTGGAACCCGTCAATCGTGAAGTGGAGCATTCGCCTCCTCGTCGGGACGCGCGCTCGCGCGCGCGCTGCGCTTGGTCGTGCGGCTGGCTCGGCTGAAGGGGGGAGTACCGTGGAAGCCCGCGGGGTCCGAAGAGACCGGCGGACCGTCGAACACCGTCAGAAGCAGCGACTCGATCTTCGGAGTCGCATCACGACGGGCACGTACCGTCCGTCATCGAACTCGATCGTAACGACAGTCCCGAAGCGAAGTCAATGCGAAACCGCTGTTCGGGGCCCCGCGGCGGCCCCGGCCGGGGTCCGTAGCCGCGCGCCGCCGACTCGGTTAAGCTTCCCGCCATGAAGTGCGCGGGCTGCGGACAGGCGAATCCGGAGGGCGCCCGGTTCTGCAATGCCTGCGGCGCGCGGCTCGACGCCGCGCCGGCCCCCGCGCCGAGCGCCTACACGCCGCGGCACCTCGCCGAGAAGATCCTGACGTCGCGTGAGGCGCTCGAAGGCGAGCGCAAGCAGGTGACCGTCCTCTTCGCCGACCTCAAGGGCTCGATGGAGCTGCTCGCCGACCGCGACCCCGAGGAGGCGCGCCGGCTCCTCGACGCCGTCCTCGAGCGGATGATGGAGGCCGTCCACCGCTACGAGGGCACGGTGAACCAGGTGATGGGCGACGGGATCATGGCGCTCTTCGGCGCGCCGCTCGCGCACGAGGACCACGCGGTGCGCGCCTGCTACGCGGCGCTCCGTATGCAGGCGAGCGTGACCCGCTGGGCCGACGAGATCCAGCGCCTCGAGGGCACGAGCGTCCGAATCCGGGTCGGCCTCAACTCGGGCGAGGTCCTCGTACGCTCGATCGGCAGCGACCTCCACATGGACTACACGGCGGTCGGCCAGACGACGCACCTCGCCGCCAGGATGGAGCAGATGGCGGCGCCGGGGACGATCCTCATCACCCCGTGGACGCTCCGACTGGCCGAATGGGCGATCCGCGCGAGCCCCCTCGGGCCGCGGCCGGTCAGGGGCCTCGACGCGCCGCTCGAGGTCCACGAGCTCGTCGGCGCCGTCACGTCGCGCTCGATTCTGAAGTCGGCCGCGGCCCGCCGGCTCACCCGGTTCGTCGGCCGCCGGGCGGAGCTCGCACGGCTCCAGGAGATCCTCGCGGCGGCGCACGCCGGCCGCGGCCAGATGGCGGCGGTCACCGCGGACCCCGGCGTCGGCAAGACGCGGCTCGTCTACGAGCTCGTGCAGTCGTCGGACACCCGCGACTGGCGGGTCCTCGAGTCGAGCTCGGTCCTCTACGAGCAGATGACCTCGTACCTGCCGATCATCGAGCTCCTCCGGAAGCACTTCGAGCTCGACGACGCCGACGGGACCTTGGAGACCGCGAGGAAGGCGGCGGCGAAGCTCCTCGGGCTCGACTCCGAGCTGGACGACGCGGTTGCCCCGATCCTGTCGCTGCTCGACGCGCTGCCGGAAGACGACCCGTTCCGCGCCCTCGACGCCCGCGAGCGCCGGCGGCGGATCCTCGATGCGCTGACGCGCATGATCCTCAGGGAGAGCGACCGGCAGCCCCTGCTCCTCGTCTTCGAGAACCTCCAGTGGGCGGACGCCGAGACCCAGGCCGTGCTCGACAGCCTGCTCGAGCGCGTCCTCGGGGCGCGTCTCATGCTCCTCCTCGACTACCGGCCGGAGTTCGAGCACGACTGGCGCAGTCGTCCCGGCTTCAGCGAAGTCGCGATCGCGCCGCTCGAGCCGGCGAGCGCCGAGGAACTCCTGCAGGCCCTGCTCGGCGCCGACCGATCGCTCGCGCCGCTCCGGCGGCTCTTGGTCGAGCGGAGCCAGGGCAACCCGTTCTACCTCGAGGAGATCGTCAGGACGCTCGCCGAGACCAAGGCGCTGGCCGGCGAGCGCGGCGCTTATCGCCTGGCGAGCGACCTCGACGGCCTCCAGGTGCCGGCGACGGTCCAGGCGGTGCTCGCCGCCCGGATCGACCGGCTGCCCCACGAGCAGAAGGTCCTGCTCCAATCGGCGTCGGTCATCGGCGTCGACGTCCCCCTGGCGCTCCTCGAGGCGATCGCCGAGCGCCCTGCGGACGCGCTCCGGAGCACGCTCGGCGAGCTCGTGGCCCGGGGCTTCCTCGACGAGACCCGGCTCTTCCCCGACATCGAGTACCGGTTCAGGAACGTGCTCGCGCGCGACGTCGCGTACGCGAGCCTGCTCCGGGAGCAGCGCCGGGCGCTCCACGCGCGCATCGTCGAGGCGATCGAGACGGTCCACCGCGACCGCCTCCCGAACCACCTCGACCAGCTCGCCTACCACGCGACCACCGGCGAGGTGTGGGCGAAGGCCGCGGTCTACAACCGCCAGGTCGCGGCGCGGGCGGTGGCGCGGTCGGCGAACCTCGAGGCCGTCCGGGCCTCCGGCGCCGCCCTCCACGCCGTCGGCCGCCTCCCGCAGACCCGGACGACGATCGAGCAGGCGATCGACATCCGGCTCGACATGCGGCCGCCGCTCCTCCAGCTCGGCCGCCTCGACGAGGTGCTCGCCGTCTCGCGCGAGGCCGAGCGGATCGCGCGAGAGCTCGGTGACGAGCAGCGGCTCGCCCGCGTCTACGCCTACCTCGTCAACCATCACTACTTGAAGGGCGAGACCGCCCTCGCCATCGAGTACGGCGAGCGCTGCCTCGCCGTCGGCCGGACCATGAACGACGTCGCGCTCCAGGCCCTCGCGCGGCAGTACATCGGCCAGAGCCGGCACGCGCTCGGCGACCACGCGGGGGCCGAGCGGATCCTCCTCGAGAACGTCGAGGCGCTCGACGAGGCGCGCGCCGGCACCTCGTACGTCGCCTCGTGCGCGTGGCTGGCGATGAGCCTGGCCGATCGGGGCGAGTTCGAGGCCGCCTACGCCGCCGTCGGGCGCGCCCTCCTCGCCGCCGAGGGAACGCCGCACGCCTACAGCCAGACGATCGCGTGGACCATCGCCGGCCTCGTCTCGATCCGGCACGGCCACCTGGCGCGGGCCGTCCTGCCCCTCGAGCGCAGCTTGGAGGCGTGCCGGCGCAAGCGCCTGACGGTCTGGCAGCCGATCCCCTCGTCGCTGCTCGGCCTGGCCTTCGTCCGGATGGGCCACGTGCCCGAAGGGTTGAGCCTCCTCGAGGACGCCGTGCGCCTGAGCCGCGAGCTCGGCATCCGGGCCTATTTACCCTCGTGGATCACGAACCTCGCCGAGGGTTATCTGGCCGCCGCCCAGCACGCACGCGCGCGCGTCGCCGCCGAGGAGGCGCTCGAGCTGGCGACGGCCGGCGGCGAGCGCGGCCAGGAGGCCGCGGCGTTGGCGCTGCTCGGCGACATCGCCGCCCGCAGCGTCCCCGCGTGGGCCGAGGAGGCGCACGCGCGCTACGCCGCCGCCCTCGCCCTCGCGCGCGAGCTCGGGCTCCGGCCGCTCAGCGCCGAGATCCACCTCGGGGCGAGCCGCCTGTGCGCGGCGCTCGGTGCTGCGCCCGACGCCCGCCGGCACCGCGCGGCCGGCGAGGCGCTCCTCGGCGAGCTCAACATGCGCGCGTCGAGCCAGTGGGGCGAGACCGAGGTGGCCGAGCTCGGCCACCTCTTCATCGTGGCGCGGGCGAACACCGACCTCTACGACTTCCTCGCGCAGGAGCTGTCCGACGCGCGGACGATCCAGGTGATCCTCGACCGGCGGCAGGGCGAGCGGCGCCAGCCGCCGGGCACGTCCGCCGAGGACCGCCGTCAGGCCGAGCGTCGCCGGGCGCAGCTCGACGAGGACCTCCGAGACTGGGGCCTCGCCGTCGCGCCCCGCCGGCCATGAGCGAGCTCCTGCTCGAGCAGGACGGCCCCGTCGCCACCGTCACCCTCAACCGGCCCGAGGCGCGCAACGCGATGACCTTCGAGATGTACGACGCGCTCCACGACGCCTGCGACCGCCTCGACCGCGACGCCGCCGTGCGCGTCGTGATCCTGACGGGCGCCGGCGACCGCGCGTTCGCGAGCGGCACCGACATCCGCCAGTTCCTCGCCTTCGAGACGCGCGAGGACGCGCTTGGCTACGAGGCGCGGATCGGCCGCGTCCTCTCGCGGATCGCGGGGATGCGCAAGCCGACCCTCGCGATGCTCCGGGCGACGCGGTCGGCGGCGGCCTGTTCATGGCGCTCGCGTGCGACCTCCGGCTCGCGGCGTTGCACGCCCGCCTGGGCGCGCCGGTCGCGCGTACGCTCGGCAACTTCCTCGCGCCCGAGAGCTTGGCGCTCCTCGTCGCGACCGTCGGGCCGGTGCGGGCGCGAGAGCTGATCCTGACCGCGCGTCTGCTGGAGGCGGCCGAGGCGCGGGCGGTCGGCCTCGTGGACGAAGTCCACCCGGCCGACGCCCTCGCCGCGCGGACGCGCGAGCTCGCCGGCCGGATCGCCGAGCACGCCCCGCTCACGCTGGCGGCGACGAAGGAGGCGACGCGACGGCTCCTCGCCGCCCGGTCGCCGGGGAGCCTCGAGGACCTGATCCTCTCCTGCCACTTGAGCCAGGACTTCCACGAGGGCGTCCGGGCGTTCCTCGACAAGCGCAAGGCGCGGTGGCAGGGACGCTGACCCGCCCGGTCCTCGGCGCGCTTCTCCTGCTCCTCGCAGCCGCCGCGGCGGCCGACGAGCCGGCGCGGATCACGCTGCCGCCCGGCTTCAGGATCGACCTCTACGCCAAGGGCTTCGGCGCCACGCGCTTCATGACGCTCGACCCCGCGGGCACGCTGCTCGTCTCGACGCCGCGCGAGGGCCGCGTCGTCGCGCTCCCGGGCACGGACCGCGATGGGCGCGCCGACCACGTCGTCACGGTCGTCGCGGGGCTCGATCTCCCGCACGGTCTCGCGTTCAAGGACGGCTGGCTCTACGTCGCGGAGACCGGGAGCGTCCGGCGCTTCCGCTACGATCCGGCGAGCCGGCGCACGAGCGACCCCGCGCTCGTCGTCCCGAGCATTCCGCCGCGCGGCGGCCACTGGACGCGGACGCTCGCCTTCGGCCCCGACGGCCGGCTCTACGTCTCGGTCGGGTCGTCGTGCAACGTGTGCCGCGAGCGGGACCCGCGGCGCGCCGCGGTCGTGCGCTACGAGGCCGACGGCTCGGGCGAGCACATCTTCGCGACGGGCCTCCGGAACGCGGTGGGGCTCGCCTTCCAGCCGGGCACGGGCGAGCTCTGGGCGACGGTGAACGAGCGTGACTGGCGCGGCGACGACCTCCCGCCCGACTACATCACGGCGGTGAAGGAGGGCTTCTACGGCTGGCCCGACTGCTTCGCGGACCACGGCAAGGTCGTCGCGGATCCGGAGTTCGCGGGGAGCAGGGAGCAGTGCCGGCGGATGACGCTCCCGACGCTCGAGATCCAGGCCCACTCGGCGCCGCTCGGCCTCGCCTTCTACACGGGCCGGCAGTTCCCGCCCGAGTACCGCGGGAGCCTCTTCGTCGCCTATCACGGCTCGTGGAACCGCACCGTGCCGACGGGCTACAAGCTCGTGCGCGTGCCCTTCCGCGACGGGCGGCCGAGCGGCCCCGTCGAGGACTTCGCGACGGGCTGGCGGCGCGCCGGCGTCACGTTCGGGCGGCCGGTCGGGTTGCAGGTGGCGGCGGACGGCGCGCTCTTCCTCTCGACGGACGACGCGATCTACCGGATCAGCTACCGGGCGCCGTAGCCGCGCGCGGCGGGCCGGCGGGCTAGGAGGTCCCGGACTTGCGGCAGACGACCGACCAGAGCGCGCCGGTCGCGAGCAGCGCGAGGCCGACCAGGAGCGGAGTCCAGTACCGCGGCAGCGCCAGCGCGTGGCTCAGCACGTTGATCGCGCCCACCAGCGTCAGGATCAGGCCCGCGAGCATCAGCCACCTGGGGAACCTCGCACCGTTCATGGAGCGCCTCCCATTCGAGCTCAGTCCGGCTTCGGCCCGACGGCGTCACCGACGCGGATCACGCCCTCGTTGAGGATCCGCGCGCGGAGGCCCCCCCGATGGATCAGCCCGCCCATCACTCCCTGCTGGGTGAGGCCCTCGAGGTGCTTGCAAGGCTCGCAGAGGCGCGTGCCGACCATGAGGACGGGCCCTACCCAGAACTCGCGGTCCACGAGGTGGTTGAGCGGAACGCCGGCGGTCGCGATGTTCCGTCGGGTCTCGGCCGGCGAGAGCTTGATGCCGAGGCGGTGGCCCTCGGCGTTCTGGACGCCGTCGAGGAGCGCCCGCACCGCCTCGACCTCGATGAGGGTCACCTCGCGCCCGCCATGGCTCGGCTTCGACGAGTAGAGGCCCGTGCCCAGGAAGTAGCGGTCACCGGCGAGCCCGCGCCCGGGCACCGCGCGCGCCTCGGTGACGGACTCCATGGGCGCGGCGGCCTTGGGTGCCAGATGGATCGAGACGACGCTCCCCTGCCACATGCAGGGGATTCTACTGCTTTTCGCGGACCTGTTTCACCAGCTGCTGGTAGGAGGTGCGGCGGATGATCTTGTCGAACTGGGCGCGGTAGTTGGCGACCAAGCTGATCCCACCGATCACGACGTCGCACGCGCGCCAGCGGTCGCCCCGCTGGAGCATGCGGTACTCGACGGGGATCTCGGTGCCCTGCTTCGTGACGATCTTCGTCTGCACCGTGGCCAGGTCACCCTCGGTGGTGTCGCCGAGGAACATGATCTTCTCGTCGCTGTAGGTTTCGAGCTTGCCGATGTAGAGGCGCTCGAGGAGGTCGCCGAAGAGCTGCATGAATTCCTCGCGCTCGGCCGCCGTGCGCGCCTCCCAGTGACGCCCGAGGGTGCGCCGGCTGAACTCCTCGATGTCCAGGATCTCGCGCGCGACGCCCAGGAGCGCCTGCCGCCGCTCGTGCTCGCGGCCCGGCTTCCGGAGCTCGGGGTCGTCCACGACCTTGAGCACCAGGGCGATCTGCGCGGAGAGCTGGTCGGCGGGCTCGCCGGCCCAGGCGATCGGCACGAGCGCCGCTGCGACGAGCAGCAGCGCGGCGACGAGCGCCATGAAGCGACCCGGGATCATCAATTGAGCCCTGTCAGGTTGAGGATCCTTCCTTCGAGCAGATGGAGCAGCGGCACGTACTCGTCGCTGCCGCAGGACGGGCACGTGGGCTCGCCGAGCTCGAAGCACTCTTCGCAGGCCACGCACACAGCGAGGCTCCTCAGCGGAACGGGCACTCGTGCGAGCGATCTGACCACCGTGCTGATCATCGTCGTGAACCTCCTGGGAGGAGGTCAACGCAAAGTGGATACCAATCCGGAAACAGAGCCCAACAGACTGAATTCACTCGATTTCGGGACAGGCTCAGGTAGAACCCTGAGGTCCCCGCATGGTTTCTTACCAGCCGGATTGGCGAGCGACTAACCAGGGGGACCGGCGGCCCGGCGGCGGGCTCTAGCCCCGGCGGGTGATCACGTCGCGGCGTGTGATCACGACGATCCGCCCGCCGTCGCTGACGAACGCGCTCAGGGTCCAGCTGACGACGCTCACCAGCAGGGAGCCGAAGAGCGCCGCCCAGAAGCCGTGGACCTCGAAGCCTCGCACCAGCTGGGCGGTGAGCCAGAGACAGAAGGCGTTGAGCACGAAGAGGAAGAGCCCGAGCGTGACGAGCGTCACGGGCAGGGTGAGCAGGATCAGGATCGGCCGGACGACCGCGTTGATCAGGCCGAGGACGAGGCCCGCGCCCAGCGCGGCGAGCACGCCATTGACGGTGATGCCCGGCACGATCTGGGCGACGAGGTAGATCGCGAACCCGTTGACGAGCACCCGGATGAGGAACCCCACGGCACCCTCCTTCTCGGATAGTATCCTCTGCGAGTGCGCGTCCTCGAGCTCCTCTATTTCATGGTGCCCGCCTACGTCGCGAACATGGCGCCTCCCTTCGTCCGGTACTGGAAGGGCTGGAACCGGCCGATCAGCCCGCGCTGGCTCGGGAGCCACAAGACGGTGGTCGGCTTCGTGGCGGGAGTCTTCGCCGCCGTCCTCGTCGCGTTCCTCCAGTCGCGCCTCGGCTGGGGCGGCACGATCGCCGACTACGGCGGCTGGCTCGACCTCGGCGTGCGCATGGGCACGGGCGCGATGCTGGGCGACACCGTGAAGAGCTTCTTCAAGCGCCGGCGCGGCGTCGCGCCGGGCGGGACCTGGATCCCGTTCGATCAGCTCGACTTCGTCGTGGGCGCGCTGCTCTTCGTCTGGCCCCGCGCGGCGCTCGCGTGGACCGACGTGGTGATCGTGCTCGCGCTGAGCTTCGCCGGCCACATCCTGGTGAACCACATCGGCTACTGGCTGGGCGTCCGCGACGCGAAGTGGTAGGCGGGCGACCCGACGGCGCGAGCGCGCTGATATGATCGACCGCGTGGACGCGGCCGTGGCGCGGGCGCTCGGCACCGCGAAGCGGATGTACCTCACGACGTACGCGGCGTCTGGCCGCTCGGGCACCGTGCCGACCTGGTTCATGGTCAAGGACGGCGTCCTCTACTTCACGACGCTCCGCGCGAGCCTCAAGTCGCGCCGGATCCGGGGGACCGGGCGCGTACGCGTCGCCCTCGGCGCGCCGGACGGCCCCGCGTTCGACGGGTTCGCCGAGTGGGTGGACGACCGTCCCGACCTCGAGCGCTTGGTGCTGGCCGCGTACCGGCGCAAGTACCCGATCGTCGTCCCGCTCTTTATGGGCCGCCTGATCGCGAAGCGGCTCGCGACGAAGGCATCGGTCCTCGTCAGGATCACGCCGGCCTGAGACGAGCCATGCGGTGCCGTCGCGTCGCCCCGGGCCTGGCCGTCCTCGCCGTCCTCCTCGCGGGCTGCGCCACGGCCTACACCGAGGGCGTCGCCGCCGCGCGCCAGGGTCGCTACGTCGAGGCGTCCACGCGCTTCGAGGAAGCACTGGCCCAGCGGCCCGACCGGCTGGACGCGCTGATCGGCCTCGGCGTCGCCCGGTACAAGCTCGGCGCGTACGACGAGGCGATCGCGACGCTCGACCGCGCGCGGGAGCGCGCGCCCGGCGACGCCGGCGTGCGGCTCTACCTCGGGCTCGCCCACCTGCGGCGGGGCGACCTCGGGCCCGCGGACGAGCACCTCACGGCGTACGCGAACGCCGCGCGTGGCCGCCGGAGCGCGGCGCGGGCGGAGGAGGCGCTCCGGCTGCTGCGCGGCGACCCGGCGGTGACGGAGGCGATGCGGACGTTCGTCGCGGCGAGCCTCGAGGACGAGGCCGAGCTCGAGCGCGAGGCGGAGGACGCGCGACGCGCTCTCGAGCGCGCGCCGACGCGGTACCCGATCTCCACGACACCCCTGTGCACGGTCCGGTCCGGGAGGCTCTACTGCTTCTAGCGGCGCGTCCAGTTTTCGGACGCCGGCGGCGCGCCGACGGGAGTACGATGCTCCGCATGGTGAGCGTGTGAGCCGGGGCGGGCACTACGGCTTCGAGCGCCGGCGGCGGGCCGACCTCCAGAAGGCCAAGCAGGAGGCCAAGCGCCAGCGCAAGACCGACCGCGAGGCGACCGGCGCCTCCGGCCCCGACATCGGCGAGGCGCAGGACACGGGCGCTCAGCCGGGTGTCTGGGAGTGGTTCTCGCCGAGCCGCGGCCGGACCGTCACGTCGCCGGCCGGCGTGCGTCCCGAGTCCACGCCGCCCGACGATTGGACGCTCCTGACCGACGTCGAGCCGGGCGCGACGCCGCAGTAGCGCCGCGCGCCGCCGCGCCTACGAGGCCTTGAAGGCGATCTTGTTGTGCGTCCCGTCGCAGAACGGCTTGTTGCTCGAGCCGCCGCAGCGGCAGAGCGCGATCGTCGGCCTGCCGCCCGTGTCGAGCTTCTTGCCGGAGGCGTCGTACACCTCGACCTCGCCCTCGACCACGTTCGGACCGTTGGGACGCACGGTGATCTTGACGGGCATGGACTCGCTCCTCCTCGGGGTTGACCAGCGCCCCCACCATATCACGCGGGATACACTGGGCGCGTGAGAGAGCCCGGCGCGATCCTGCTCGTCGCCTGCTACGAGCTCGGCCACCAGCCGCTCGCCGTCGCGTGGCCGGCGGCGTTCCTCGAGCGCGCCGGGTACGCGCCCGCGGTCCTGGACCTCTCCGTCGAGCCCTTCGACGCTGAGCGGGTCGCGCGCGCGCGGCTCGTCGCGATCTCGGTGCCGATGCACACGGCGCTGCGCCTGGGCGCCGGGGTCGCCGCGCGCGTGCGGGCGGCGAACCCCCGCTGCCACGTCGCCTTCTACGGGCTCTACGCGAGCCTCAACGCGGGCCACCTCCTCGCCCACGGCGCCGACTCGGTGCTCTCGGGCGAGGTCGAGAGCGCCCTCGTGGACCTCGCGGGGCGGCTCGAGCGCGAGCCGCGCGCGACCGCCCGGCCCCGACCCATCCTCGCGAAGCTCGACTTCCCCGTGCCGAGCCGCGCGGGGCTCCCCGCGCTCAAGCGCTACGCGCACGTCGAGAAGGGCGGCCGCCTCGAGCTGGCGGGCTACGTGGAAGCGAGCCGCGGCTGCAAGCACCTCTGCCGCCACTGCCCGATCCCCCCCGTCTACGGCGGGCGCTTCTTCGTCGTGCCGGAGGCGGTCGTGCTCGCGGACGTCCGCCAGCAGGTCGCGGCCGGCGCGACCCACGTCACGTTCGGCGATCCCGACTTCCTGAACGGCCCGGGCCACGCGCTCCGCGTGGCGCGGGCGCTCCACGCCGAGTTCCCGAGCGTCACCTTCGACGTCACCGCGAAGGTGGAGCACCTGCTGCGCCACCGCGACCGGCTCCCCGAGCTCGCCCGCCTCGGCTGCATCTTCGCCGTCACGGCCGCCGAGTCCCTGAGCGACACGGTGCTCGCGCACCTCGCCAAGGGCCACACGCGCGCGGACGTCGTCGCCGCGCTCCGCGCGGTCCGCGACGCCGGCATCGCGCCGCGGCCGACGTGGGTGCCCTTCACGCCGTGGACGACGCTCGACGACTATCGCGAGCTCCTCGACTTCGTCGAGGACGAGGGGCTCGTCGACGCCATCGATCCCGTGCAGTACTCGATCCGGCTCCTCGTGCCGCCGGGCTCCCTCCTCCTCGAGAGCCCCGCCCTCGCGCCGCACCTCGGGCCGCTGGTCGCGGACGCCTTCCACCATCGCTGGACGCATCCGGACCCGCGCATGGACAGGCTCGCCGGCGCCGTCGCCGCGCTCGTCGCGGAGGCCGCCGACCGGCGCGAGGACCCCGCCGCGACGTTCGACCGCATCTGGCGGCTCGCCGACGAGACGGCCGGCGCGCCGTCGCGCGCCGCGGTCGCGCCGCGGCCCGAGCGCGAGCGGCCGCCGCGGCTCACCGAGCCCTGGTTCTGCTGAGCGGAGCCCACCGAGGGCCAGTTGGCCTTGAGCGGACTTTCGGGTACAGTACCGGTGTAGAGGTGGAGCCATGAGCGACGATCTCAAGCAAAAGGTCCAGGAGCTGATCGACACGATGATCAACCCGGCGGTCGCCGGCCACGGCGGCTTCGTCGAGCTCATCGACGTGCAGGACAACCGCGTCTATCTCCAGATGGGCGGCGGCTGTCAGGGCTGCGGCGCCGCGGACGTCACGCTGAAGGCGGGGATCGAGCGGCTGATCAAGGAAGAGCTCCCCGAGGTCGTGGAGGTCCTGGACACGACCGACCACGCCGCCGGCGCCAACCCTTACTACACGCCGGGCAAAGCCTAGCCCGCGCGCCGGCCCGGCGCCCCTCGATGGACCGGGTGCTCCTCCTCCTCCCGACCACCACCTATCGCACCCAGGCCTTCGTGGACGCCGCCCGCACGCTCGGCGTCGACCTCGTGTGCGCGTCCGAGCGTCCCAGCACGCTCGAGGCGCACGCGCCCGAGAGCCTGATCACCCTGGACTTCGACCGCCCGGCCGCCGCCGCGGCGGCCGTCGCCCGCTTCGCCAGCGCGCGGCGCCTCGACGCGGTCGTCGGCGTGGATGATCGCACGGCGGAGGCCGCGGCCGCGATCGCCGCGCGCCTCGGCCTCAAGGCGAGCGCCCCGGCGGCGGTCCACGCCGCCCGCGACAAGCACGAGATGCGCGAGCGCCTCGCCGCCGCCGGCGTCCCCGTGCCCCGCTTCCGCCTCGTGCGGCTCGCCGACGACCCCGCGCGCGTCGCGGCGGACGTCGCCTACCCGTGCGTCCTCAAGCCGCTCGCGCTGTCCGCGAGCCGCGGCGTGATCCGCGCCGACGACCCCACGGGCTTCGTCGCCGCGTTCCGCCGCGTCGCCGCGATCCTGCGCGGCGACGACGCGGGCGTGTCCGGCAAGGCGGCCGAGCACCTGCTCGTCGAGGCGTTCGTGCCGGGCCGCGAGGTCGCGCTCGAGGGTCTGCTGACGGGGGGCGGGCTCCAGACGCTCGCGCTCTTCGACAAGCCGGACCCGCTCGACGGGCCCTTCTTCGAGGAAACGATCTACGTGACGCCGTCGCGGCTCTCCGCCGACACGCAGGCGCGGATCGAGCGTGTGACGGTCGCGGCCTGCGCCGCGCTCGGACTGACGGAGGGGCCCATCCACGCCGAGCTCCGCGTAAACGAGGCGGGCCCGTGGGTGCTCGAGGTCGCGCCGCGCTCGATCGGCGGCCTCTGCTCACGCACGCTCCGCTTCGGGACGGGCATGACGCTCGAGGAGCTGATCCTCCGTCACGCGCTCGGCTGGAAGATCGAATCGCTCGAGCGCGAGCGCCGCGCCGCGGGCGTGATGATGATCCCGATCCCCCGCGCGGGCCGCCTCGCCGAGGTGCGCGGCCGCGACGCCGCCGCCGCGGTCCCGGACGTCGAGGAGGTCACGCTGACCGCGCACCTGGGCCAGGAGCTCACGCCGCTGCCCGAGGGCTGGCAGTACCTGGGCTTCATCTTCGCGCGCGCGGAGACGCCCGAGGCGGTCGAGCGCGCGCTCCGCGCCGCGCACGCCCGCCTGGCGTTCGACATTGCGTAAGCGTCCGGCGAGGCGGAACGCCGCGCCCGCGCGTCCCCGCGTCCGCGCCGGCGCCGCGCCCGCCGGCGTCGACATCGGCCAGCTCCTCACGCGCTCGCTCGACCCCGACGTGATCGCGCAGCGGGTCGCCGACGCGCTCGTGACGCTGTTCCACGCGCGCTCGGCGGGCGTCTACGGCCTCGACCCGCGGTCCGGCGCCCTCGTGTCCGTCGCGATCGCGCCGCCGCGTGCCCGCGACGCCGGCCAGCCCGCGAGCTTCCCGTCCGGCGCGGGCGCGGTCGGGCTCGCGCTCCGTGAGGGCGGGCCGATCGTAACGCGCAATCTCCTCACCGACGCGCGCCTCGTCTACCCGCCCGACATGCGGGCGAGCCTCGCCGCGAGCCCGAACCGCGCCCTCCTCGCCGTGCCGCTCCTGATCGGCGGCCGGCCGATCGGCGCCCTCTCGATCGCCGACGTCGAGGGCCGGACCTTCGACGCGTCCGAGATCGCGCTGGCGGGCGCCTTCGCCGACCAGGCGGCGGTCGCGCTCGAGAACGCGCAGATCTACCAGCGCGCCGAGGAGCGCAGCCGGCGGCTCACGAGCCTCGCCGCGCTCACGCGCCTCGTCACCTCGGCGACCACGAGCGGCGAGGTCTTCCGCGGCGTCGCCGAGGCCGCGACGGTGCTCCTCAAAGCGCGGATGACCTGGGTCTTCGTGGACGACCCGGCCCGCGGGGTGCTCCGCCCGGACGCGAGCTTCGGCGTCTCGCCGGAGGAGGCCGCGCTCATGGCCGGCTTCGCGCCGGCCTACGGCCAAGGCGTCGCCGGCGCCGTCTTCGCCTCGCGCCGGGCCGAGTTCATCCAGGACGTCCAGCGCGACCCGCGCTGGCTGAACCGGACGCTCGTGGAGAACGGCGGCCTGCACGCGTGCGCGGCGATCCCGCTGCTGACGCGGGAGCGGGCCGCCGGCGTGCTCATCGTCCTCTTCGGCCGGCGTGCCGACATCACGCAGGAGGAGCAGGAGCTGGCCAGCCTGCTCGCCGACCAGGCCGCGATCGCGATCCAGAACGCCCGCCTCTACGAGGAGGCCGAGCGGCAGCGCCGCGAGACCGAGTTCAGCGCCGAGATCGCGCGGGCGATCAGCGCGTCGCTCGACCTCGACATCGTGCTCCAGCGAATCACGGACGGCGCGAAGGACCTCGCCGGCAGCGACACTGCGATGATCGCGCTGCGCGAGGGCGACGCGGAGGCCGTGACCGGCCGCTACCGCGTCGGCTCGCTCGACCCGTCCGAACGCATGCTCACCGTCGAGCCGGGCAAGGGGATCGGCGGCCAGGCGCTGCTGACCGGGCGCGCCGTGCGGACCGACGACTACGCGCAGGACGCGCGCTTCGGCAAGGAGTACGTCCGCGTCGTCCGCCGCGAGGGCGTCGTCGCCGCGATGGTGGTGCCGATCAAGCTCGAGGCGCGCGTGGTCGGCATCCTCTACGTCGCCAACCGCGCGCCCCGCCCCTTCACCGACTGTGACGAGGCGGTGCTGGTCCGCCTCGCCGAGGGCGCGGCGATCGCCATCCGCAACGCCCAGCTCTACGCGCGCGAGCGCGAGAGCGAGCGGCGCTACCGGAGCCTCTTCGAGAACGCGAACGACCCGATCGTGACGTTCGCGCTCGACGGCACGATCACCGGCGTGAACCCGGAGGCCGAGCGCGCCCTCGGCTACCCGCGCGACGAGCTGGTCGGGCACCACTACCGTGAGTTCCTCGTGCCCGCGTCCGTCGCGGCGATCGCGGATCGCGCGCGGCGCGCGCTGGCAGGCGAGAAGGTGCCGCCGACCTTCGAGGTCGTCGGCGTCCGCCGGGACGACGCCGAGATCACCGCCGAGGGGCGCATGAGCGTCATGCGCGACGCCGCGGGCGCGGTCACCGGCTGGCAGGTGATCTACCGCGACACGACCGAGCGCCAGCGCGCCGAGCGGGCGCTCCGGGCGAGCGAGGAGCGCTACCGCACGCTCGTCGAGGGCTCGATCCAGGGCATCCACATCCACCGTGACTGGGTCACGCTCTTCGCCAACACCGCGTGGGCGAGGATGATGGGCTACGCGAGCCCGCGCGAGGTGATCGGCATCGACGCGCGCTGCTGGATCGCGCCGCGCGAGCTCGCGCGGATCGAGGGCTACGCCGCGGCCCGCGCGCGCGGCGAGCTGGCGCCCGCGCGGTACGAGATGCAGGCGCTCCGGCGCGACGGGACGCCGCTCTGGGCCGAGCTCCAGGTGTCGTCCATCGTCTGGGACGGCGAGCCCGCCACCCAGACCGCCATGCTCGACATCACCGAGCGCAAGCGGGCCGAGCAGGCGCTGCGCGAGTCGAGCGAGTTCCTGCGGCAGGTCATCGCGAGCGCACGCTCGGGCATCATCGTGTACGACCGCGAGCTGCGCTACACCGTCTGGAATCCACTCATGGAGGAGCTCACGGGCCTGCGGGCGGCGGACGTCGTCGGGAGGTACTGCCTGGACCTGTTCCCGTTCCTGCGCGAGCAGGGCATTTACGCGCTGCTCGAGCGCGCGCGCGCGGGCGAGACGGTGTCGTCGCCCGACTTCCGGTACACCGTGCCCTCGACCGGCCGGACGGGTTGGGTCTCGGGCCGCTACGGCCCGCTCCTGGACGCCAACGGCCGGATCATCGGCGTGATCTCGACGGTGCGCGACGTCACCGAGCGGCGCCGCGCCGAGGAGGCGCTGCGGCAGAGCGAGGAGCAGCTCCGCCAGGCGCAGAAGATGGAGGCGGTCGGCCGCCTCGCGGGCGGAATCGCGCACGACTTCAACAACCTGCTCACGGTCATCACCGGCCGCAGCGAGCTCCTGCTGCGGCGCCTGCCGCCCGACGATCCCGTCCGCCGCGACCTCGAGCAGATCAAGAAGACGGCGGACCGCGCCGCGACGCTCACCAAGCAGCTTCTCGCGTTCAGCCGCAAGCAGATGCTCCAGCCGAAGGTGCTCGACCTGAACGGCATCGTCGCCGGCGTGGCCCAGATGCTCCAGCGGCTGATCGGCGAGGACATCGATCTCGTCACGCTGCTCGATCCGAACCTCGGCGCGGTGCTCGTGGACCCGGCGCAGATCGAGCAGATCATCCTCAACCTGGCCGTCAACGCGCGCGACGCGATGCCGCAGGGCGGGCGGCTCAGCATCGAGACGGCGAACATCGACCTCGGCGCCGGCTTCGCGGCCGCCAACCCCGGCGCGTCGGCCGGGCCCTACGTGCTGCTCCAGGTGAGCGACACGGGCTCGGGGATGAACCCGGACGTCCAGGCCCACATCTTCGAGCCGTTCTTCACGACCAAGGACGTGGGCAAGGGCACCGGCCTCGGCCTCGCGACCGTGTACGGCATCGTCAAGCAGCACGACGGCTGCATCACCGTCGAGAGCGCGCCCGGCGCCGGGGCCACGTTCCGGGTCTACCTGAAGCGGGCGGACGAGG
>DATFVL010000296.1 GCA_035260325.1 Candidatus Methylomirabilota bacterium
GGCGACGCCCCCGACGGACGCGCCACAGCCCGCGAGGGCGCCCGCCGCCAGGAGCGCGACGGCGAGCCGCTTCACCGCGAACGCTCCTGGCCGCGCGGCGGGCGCTGGCCGCCGTACTGCTGCCGGAGCCGCTCCCGCTCCTCGGGCGTGGCGCTCTTCCACTGCTCGCGGAGGCGCTCGCGCTCCTCGGGCGGGATCTTGCGCCAGCGCTCACGCGCCTGGGCGCGCTGCTCGGGCGTCATCTGCTGCCAGCGCTCGTAGTTCTTCATGACACGCTCGCGCTCGGCGGGCGGCATCGCCTCCCACCGGCGGTACCGCTCCAGGATACGCTCGCGCCGCTCGGGCGGCAGGTTCTGGAAGCGCTCGTGCGCCTTCTGGAGCTCCTGCCGCCGCGCCTCAGGCAGCTCGTTCCAGTGCTGGAGGTCCCTCAGGATCCGCGCCTTCTCCTCGGGCGGGAGCTGGCGGAACCGCTGATAGTTCTGCCGCGCGGCCTGGCGCTCCTCCGGCGTCATGGACTTCCAGCGGCGATAGTTCTCCAGCGCGCGCGCGCGCTGCTCGGGCGTCATCCGCTGCCACCGCTCGAGGTTCCGCTCGGCGATCGCACGCTCCTCGGGCGTGAGCCGGTCGAGCCCCTCGATCTGGGGCGTCTGGCCCCACGCGACCTCCAGGATCGCGCCGAGGACGATCGCGAGGAGGACGAGGAGCCCCGCGAGCACGCGGGCCTTCATGTCACTTCACCTCCCTGGTCGGGATGGCGCGCGCCGGCTCCCCCTGCGACTCGAGCACGGGGAGCGACTCGAGGAGCCGCATGCGCTCGAGAAGCTCCATGCGCGTCAGGAGACTGCCGTCGCGCGCGAGGTCGGCCTCGCGCAGGAGATCCAGGTCGAGCAGCATCCGCGCGTCGGGCGCAGGATCGCGGTCGGCCGCACGCGCGCCGGCGACGGCTACCAGCGCGAGCGCGGCGACGAGCGCGGCGGCCAGCCGCGAGCGTATCAACGCTAGCCCTCCCGTGTCCCCGCGAGCTGGTCGAGGTGCTGGATCACGTCGAATTCCTCGAGGAGGTCGAGCCGCTCGACCACCGGGTACTGCTGGAGGAGCCCGAGTCGGCGGCCGATGACGGCCTCCTCGGGCGTCATGGGCTCCACGCCGCTCGGCGACTGCCATCCGCTCCAGAGGGCGAGGACGAGGACGACGCCGGCGAGGCTCGCCGAGAGCACGAGCGGCAGCGGCCGGCTCCACCACACCCGGCGCCGCGCGCTCCGCGCCGTGAGCTTCTCGCGGAGCTCCGCGCGGTAGCCGCCCCAGTTGACCGCGGGCGGGACGGGCACGGAGCGCGAGAGCTTCGCCAGGAGATCGCGCAGGCCGTCGGCGTCCTGGCGGCAGTCGGGGCAGTCCTCGAGGTGCCGCGCGACGCGCTCGCGCTCCTGGGGCGTGAGCTCGCCCCGCACATACGGCACCAGCTCGCTCTCGGGATGCCTGGCCATCTCAGCTCGTCCCCATCGTCTTCCTGAGCGTCTGCAGCGCGCGGTGGATGTGCACGCGCACCGTCGCTTCCGAGCACTTCAGCACCATCGCGATCTCGGCGGTCGGCAGCTCCTCCTGCACTTGTAAGATGACCGCCGCGCGCTGCTGGGGCGCGAGCCGGTCGACCGCCGCCCACAGCGTGCTCAACGTCCGCTCCCGACCGAGGGCGTCCAGGGGGTCCGTGACCGGGGACGGCTGGCGGTCCAGGAGCGCCTCGCCCGACTCCGGATCCGGCTCGTCGCGCAGCCACAGGCGCCAGCCCCGGTTCTTCCGGCGATGGTCCAGGCAGAGGTTGACGAGGATCCGGTAGAACCAGGTCGAGAACTTCGAACGACCGCCGAAGCTCCCAGCGGACTGGTAGAGCCGGATGAGCGCCTCTTGCGAGAGGTCGCGCGCGTCGTCGGCGTTCCGGAGGATCGACCATGCGAGCCGGTACGAGCGTTCCTGGTACCGCGCGACGAGGAGATTGAACGCCTCCTCGTCCCGATCGGCCACGCGCCGGCACAGCGCCTCATCGGTGGGCTCCACACGCCAAGGGTCCTTGTCCCCACATTCCCACTCCTGACTCCGACACCGCAAGGGGCGGGGGAATCAGGCCTCCCCCGCCCCCGGTCCACGCCGTCGACACCGCGTCCCTCAGGTTCTTCTTCACCGCGTCCTAGTCGCCGGCCTTGCGTCCTGGTAGAGCTCGCGGCGGTCCTGGCGCAGGTCGCGCCGGTCCTGCCCGATGTCCCGCTTGCGGTCCTGCTTCTCCCGGGCCATCTCGCGGCCCTGTGCGCCGTGCTCGCCGGCGGCCTGATCCGCGCGATCGAGCCCCGTGGCCTTGTCGCCCTTGCCCTTGCGGAGGTCACGCGGGTCCCGCTTGATGTCCCGGTCCTTCGCGAGATCCCGGCGGTCCTGGCGCAGGTCGCGCCGGTCTTGGTTCAGGTCCTTCGCGTCCTTCCGGATGTCCTGGCGATCCTGCCGGATGTCCTTGAGGTCCCGCGCGACGGCGTCCTTGTCGCCGGCCCTGCGGTCCCTCGAGAGCTCCCGGTAATCCTGGCGCAGGTCGCGCCGGTCCTGGTTGAGATCCTTCGCGTCCTTCCGGATGTCCTGGCGGTCCTCGCGGATGTCCTGGACGTCCCGCCTGACGTCCTGGGCCCACGCGCCGCCGAAGCTCAGCGCCACGAGGGTCCCGCCGATCGCGACCACCTTGAGCACCTTCATCGCTGTCCCCTCCAGGGTCGAATGTGTGCTGCTTGGCGGGTGGGACGCGGAGGGGTATCGGATCGTTTACAGGCCGCGCGGGAAACGCCTTAGATTCCGGATATCTGGGGAAGCGTCAGATGGCGAGGAGCGTGCCGGTGATGTACGCCGCCGCGGGCCTGACCAGCATCGCGATCGCGTCGGCGACAGCCTCTACGGGCACCCAGCCCTTCCGGTCGCTGTCGGGCATCGCCGCGCGGTTCGCCGGTGTGTCCATGGTGCTCGGGAGCACCGCGTTGACGGTCACGCCGCGGGACCGCGTCTCCTGGGCGAGCGCCTGCACGAAGGCGATGGCCCCGGCCTTCGCGACCGTGTAGGCGATGAAGCCGCCCTGCGGCGGGACGACGGCGCGCGAGGCGATGACGACGACGCGACCGTAGCCCGCCCGCAGCATGTGCGGCACGACGGCGCGCGCGGTCGCAAACGCGCTCGTGAGGTTCAGGTCGAGCATCCGCCGCCACGTCGCCTCGTCGGTCTCGACGAGGCCGCCGCCCGCGAAGCCGCCCACGCCGGCGACCAGGACGTCGATCTTCCCCCGCTTGGCGGCGACGCCGTCGGCGAAGGCGGTCATGGCGGTGAGGCTCGAGACGTCCACGGCCTCGGTGACGAGGCGCCCGCGGTCCGCCGGGGCCACGCGCTCGAGGAGGCGCTCGCGCTCCTTCTCGACCGCGTAGGGGATCGCGACCGCCGCGCCCTCGCCGAGCAAGCGCAGCGTCACCGCCTGGCCGAGGGCGCCCGTGCCGCCCGTCACGATGGCGACCTGATCCTGGAGCGTCATCGGAGACGCGCTCAATCGCCCTGCGGCGCTCCCATGATCGCCGAGCGCTGGATGTCGGCGTAGCGGACCTGCGCCACGTCGAACGCCTTCAGGTTCTCGCGGAGCTTCCGGAACGTCTGGTCGAAGGGCGGGAGCGTCTTACGCGCGCGTGTGAGCGGCGTCGTGCGCGCGAGCACGTAGTTCTTCACGTAGGGATGGTTGATCCCGCGCTTCTTGATCTTCTGGACGACCTCGCCGAGGGCCTCGTCGGCGGCGCGGACCAGGTCCGCGCGCTCCTTCCGCTCCTCGAGGCCCTTCGGCAGGGTGAGCTTCAGGAACTTGTCCACGCGCCGGAGGATCGGCGCGAAGGCGCCGCCCGCGAAGCGCTTGTTCTCGTCGTAGAGGAGGCCGAGCGTGATGAAGTGCGGCGACTCGAACTGCGCCGCCCACGCGTCCTCGCCGGTGTCGGGCTCGTCGCGGACGAGCGCCCGGTACATGCGGATGACCTCGAGCGACTTCTCCTTGAGGTTGTGCGCCTTCTCGACGTTCAGCGGGAGGACCTCGAAGAGCATCTCGCGCTCGACGACGAGGATCGCCGGCACGAGGTCGGCCTTGAGCTTGTCGAGCACCGCGCGGCGGTGGTTGCCGTTCGGCGTCCAGTAGACGCCGGGCTTCGGCGACACCGCCACGATCGGGTCCACGAAGCGATCGAGCCGCTTCACGGTCTCGGTCAGGCGCTTCACGTGGGTGGGCGAGAGGTCGCGCTGGTAGGGGCTCGCCTCGCAGCGCTCGCGGGGCAGGAGACAGAAGACCTGCCAGTGATCGCCGACGGGCTCCTGGTACACCGCGAGCACGCGCCCGCCGTCGCGCTCGACCTGCGAGGCGAGCTGTTGCGCTTGCTGGGAAGGCGCCTTGTCAGCCATCGATCTCGGACCACCCATGGTTCACGCGGATCTCGCGGACCCCGCTACAATACCACCGCCGCGCACGCGCGCGACGAGGTCGCGGAGCGAGCCGTAGATGCCCGCCGGCAGGAAGATGATGAAGACGATCAGGAGGAGCCCGTAGATCGTCTCGGCCATCCCGATGAACCTGAGTCCGAAGAGGATGCGCAGGTACTCGGACAGCGCGATCGTCAGCGCCGTGCCCACGGTCGCGCCCAGCAGCGAGTACATCCCGCCGAGGACGACGGCGAAGACGATTCGGAGCGAGACGCCGATGCCGGCGAGCGTGTCCGGGTTCACGTACGAGATGTACTGGGCGTACGCCACGCCGCCGACCGCCGTG
The DNA here is from genome assembly GCA_035260325.1 of Candidatus Methylomirabilota bacterium. NCBI lineage: Bacteria > Methylomirabilota (SeqCode) > Candidatus Methylomirabilota bacterium. Next base: position 4,814 of record DATFVL010000296.1, read on the forward strand.
AGCGCCGCCGAGAGCATCGTGATCCCCACCTTGAAGCGCGTCACGTGGATGCCGACCGAGGCCGCGGCCGTCTCGTCCTCGCCGATCGCCTCCATCGCCGAGCGGGCCATCGAGCGGTCCACGCGGTGCCAGACCCAGAGCCCCGCGAGCCAGAGGACCAGCGCGGCGTAGTAGAACACGCGCTTGTCCGCGAACTGCATGGCGACGAGGCTGTCGCCGGCGGCGGCCGTGAGCGAGAGGCCGAGGGAGCCGCCGGTCCAGTTCCGCTCGGCGATGATCAGGAGGCGCACGACTTCGCCGACGGCGAGCGTGACGAGGGCGAAGTAGTGGCCGACGACCTGGAAGCGCGAGCACGGATAGGCGACGACCAGCGCCGCGACGGTCGTGAGCGCCGCGGCGACCACGCCGCCGATCCACGGCGTGAGGCCGTAGAAGTTCCAGAGGAGCGTGCTCGTGTAGGCGCCGAGGCCGAGGAACGCGCCGTGGCCGAGCGAGACCAGGCCGAACCGGCCCATCAGCGACCACGCCCCACCGATGAAGGACCAGATGAGGATCTGGATCATGACGTGGAGGACGTACTGGCGCATGCCGGCCATCGGCAGGAACGGCCCGAGCGCGAGGAGGGCGAGCAGCGCCGCGCCGGCGGCGCGCCCGAGGCTCATCCGCGCCTCGCCAGGATGCCGCCCGGCCGCGCGAACATCATCACGATGAAGACGACGAAGGCGATCACGTAGCCCATCTCGGTCGAGATCACGACGCCGCCGATCGAGATGATCTCGCTCATGATGAACGAGGCGAAGAAGGCGCCGACCATGTTCCCGAGGCCGCCGAGCACGCAGATCATGAACGTGAGGGGCCCGAACGCGGCGCCGAAGAACGGGTGGACCGAGTACTGGATGATGAGCAGCGCGCCCGCGAGCCCCGCCATCGCGCCGCCGACGGCCGAGGTGACGAAGTAGACGCGCTGCGGGTCGGCGCCCATCAGCGCCATCGCCTCGCGGTCTTGCGAGACCGCGCGGATCGCGGTGCCGATGTAGGTCCGGCGCAGGAAGATCCAGAGGCCGATCATCGCGACGAGCGAGATCGCGAAGGCGATCAGGCGCGCGAACGAGAAGAACATGCCGCCGACCTCGAGGATGGGGAGCGCCAGGCGGACGGTCTTGTGGTCGGTCGTCCAGAGGAAGGTCGCGAAGGACTGGAGGAAGAAGAGGAGCCCGCCCGTCGCGAGGAGCTGGTTGACGGGGGCGCTCCCGAGGATCGGCGTGATGATCAGGAGGTGGACACCGAGCCCGAGCAGCGCCCCCAGCGCGACCGAGGCCACGCCGGCGAGCCAGAGAGGCCAGCCGTAGACCATGACCAGGAAGTAGACGAGGTACATGCAGACCATCACGAGGTCCACGTACGCGATCCAGACGATGTCGATGACGCCGAAGATCAGGTTCAGGCCGAGCGCGAGGAGCGCGAGGACGCCGCCCAGCAGGATCCCGTTGACCGCCGCCTCGAGGAGGAAGATCGGGTCGATCACAGTCCCACGTACGCTTTCCGCACGAAGTCCTGCTCGGCGAGCTCGGCGGCGCGCCCTTCCATGCGGATCCGCCCGACCTCGAGCAGGTAGGCGCGGTCCACGAGTTTCAGCACCTGACGGACGTTCTGCTCGACGACGAGGATCGTGTAGCCCTCCTCGCGCACGCGGCGGATGAGGTCGAAGAGACGGAGCACCAGCACCGGCGCCAGCCCCATCGAGGGCTCGTCGAGGAGGATCAGCTTGGGCCGCGACATGAGCGCGCGGCCGATCGCGAGCATCTGCTGCTCGCCGCCCGAGAGGCTTCCCGCGCGCTGCCGCTGCCGCTCGGCGAGGGCGGGGAAGAGCGTGTGGACGCGCTCGAGGCTCTCGGCGAACAGCTTGCGCGCGCTCGCCTGGAAGGCGCCCATCTTGAGGTTGTCCGCCACGGTGAGCAGCGGGAAGATGCGCCGGCCTTCGGGGACGTGGGCGATGCCGCGGGCGACGATCTCGTGCGCCTTCCGCCCCGCGAGCGAGCGGCCCTCGAAGACGAGCTCGCCCG
>DATFVL010000297.1 GCA_035260325.1 Candidatus Methylomirabilota bacterium
CGATGGCGGCCAGCACCGCCTGCTTGATCTCGTCGTCGATCGGGGGCCGCGAGAGCGGGATCGGGGTCACGGGTTCGCTCCTGCCAGGCGGTCGTAGCGACCGCGGTAGTAGATCAGCGGCTCGCCGGAGCCGTAGTGGGCGCGCTCGACGCGCCCGACGAAGATCGTGTGGTCGCCCTCGACGTGCTTGCTCACCGTCACGCACTCGAGCTGCGCCAGGGCGCCCTCGATCAACGGCACGCCGAGGTCGCCCAGCCGGTGCGGCACGCCGTCGAACTTGTCGAGCCGCGTCGAGGCGAAGCGCTTCGAGACCGTCTCCTGCTCGAGGTGGAGGACGTTGACCGCGAAGCGGCCGCGCTCGAGGAGCGCGGGGTAGCTCTGCGATTTGTGGTCCACGCAGACCAGGATCAGCGGCGGATCGAGCGAGACCGAGCTGAACGCGCTGGCCGTGAGCCCGGTGGGACGTCCGTCGCCGTCGAGGGTCGTGACCGTGGTGACGCCGGTCGCGAAATGACCCAGCACGCGACGGAACTCGTCGGGGGAAATCACCGTATTTATGTAGCAGGTCAGCGCCCGAATTGCAAGGTTTTGCGCATAGATATGCGTGCCCGGCGCGCCGGTGCTATAGTCTTGCCCGTATGGTCAACGAAGCCGCCGTGCTCGACGCCCTCCGCGGCATCCGCGACCCCGAGCAGCAGCAGAACATCGTCGCGCTCGGCCTCGTCCAGGACCTCCGGATCACGGACTCCGAGGTGAGCTTCACGCTGGCCTTTACGACCCAGTCGCCGCAGTCGAAGGTCACGCTGCACAGCATGGCCACGCGGATCGTCGGCCGGCTTCCGGGCGTGGCGAAGGTCCAGGTGAAGATGGGCGGGACGCCGACGCGGCCGGCCGCCGCGCCCCACGCCCACGCGCCCGCGCAGGCCGCGCCGCACGCCGACCTCATCCCCGAGGTCCGGCACACGCTCGCGGTCTCGTCGGGCAAGGGCGGTGTGGGGAAGTCCACCGTCGCGGTGAACCTCGCCGTCGCGCTCCGCCAGACGGGCGGCGTCGTCGGCATCATCGACGCCGACGTCTACGGCCCGGACATCCCGCTCATGCTCGGCTCGCGCGGGCGGCCCGGCATGTTCGAGAACCGGATCATCCCGGTCGAGGCGCACGGCCTCAAGATGATGTCCATCGGCCTCCTCGTGAACGAGCGGGAGCCGCTCGTCTGGCGCGGGCCGATGATCCACTCGTTCATCCAGCAGATGCTCCGGGACGTCATGTGGGGCGCGCTCGACTACCTCGTGTTCGACATGCCGCCGGGCACGGGCGACGCGCAGCTCTCGCTCTCGCAGGTGATCCCGCTCTCGGGTGTCGTGATGGTGACGACGCCGCAGGAGGTCGCGCTGCTCGACGTGCGCAAGGCGATCGGGATGTTCCAGAAGCTCAACGTGCCGATCCTCGGCGTCGTCGAGAACATGAGCTACTTCCAGGCGCCCGACACCGGCACGCGCTACGCGATTTTCGGCGAGGGCGGCGGCCGGCGCATCGCCGACGAGTACGGCGTGCCGCTGCTCGCGCAGATCCCGCTCGACCAGGAGACGCGCGTCGGGGGCGACGAGGGCTCCCCGATCACGCTCCGCCGCCCCGACTCGCCGCAGGCGGGCGCGTTCCGCGAGCTCGCCGCGGCGGTGCGGAAGCGGCTCGACGAGCTCGCGCCGCTCAGGTCGCTCCCGACCATCGGCTGATGTCGGCGGCGGCGCCGGGGCTCCGTTGATCCTGCCGATCTTTCCCCTGCCCGACGTCACGTTCTTCCCGCACACGCTCCTGCCCCTCCACGTCTTCGAGGCGCGCTACCGCACGATGGTGATGGACGTCCTCGCCCGCGACCGGCGTCTGGCCGTCGTCAAGCTCCGTCCGGGCTACGAGGCCACGTACGCCGGCAAGCCGGCCGTCTACGCCGTCGCGGGGGCCGGCGAGATCGTGAGCTGGGAACGGCTCGCGACGGGCCGCTACAACATCCTCCTGAAGGGCGAGTGCCGCGTCCGCCTCGAGAGCGAGCGGCCGAGCGACACGCTGTACCGGATCGTCGCGGCGCAGCGTCTCGACGACGTGCCGCCCCGGACGGACGTCGAGGCGCCGCTCGCGCGGATCCGCGCCGCGTGCGGGCGCCTGCTGAAGGCGCTCGACCGTCCTACCACCCTGCTCGACACGGCCCTCGCCGAGGGCCAACCGCCCGGCGTGATCGCCGACCGGATCGCCGCCGCGGTGCTCCCGGACCCGACGCTCCGCCAGGAGCTGCTCGAGACCCTCGACGTCGCGCAGCGCCTCGAGCGTCTCGCCGCCGCGCTCGACGATCTGGTGCGCGAGCTCCTCGGAGGCCGCGGCTGAGCGCCGCCCGCGCGCTCCTCCTCGCGCTGCTCCTCGTCGGCGTCGGCGCGGCGGCGGCCGGCGAGCGGCAGTGGCCGTGGCTCGGCGTGCGCATCCGCGACCTCGCCGAGCAGGAGATGGAGGAGATCTCGAAGAAGCACGGGATCCGCGAGGGCTTCGGCGTGGTGATCGTCGAGGTCATCGAGGGCGCGCCCGCGGCCAAGGCCGGCCTCCGCGCGGGCGACATCGTGGTCGCGTTCGGTGACCGGCCCGTGACCGAGACCCGGCTGCTCCAGCGGTTGATCGCCGCCGCGCCCCTCAGCGCCGAGTCGCGGCTCACGGTGCTGCGCGCCGACGGCCGGCGGCGCGTGGCGGTGAGCCTCGCGCCGATGCCCCGGGCGGTCCTCGGCGAGCGCGTCGCGGCCGAGTTCGGCTTCGTCGTGAGCGAGCCGGACGTGCTGGCCGAGGCCCGCGCGGGCGCGGTGACTCCGCCGGTGATCACCACCGTGCTGCGCCGCGGCAGCGCCGAGAAGGCCGGCCTCGAGGCGGGCGACGTCATTCTGCAGGTGAACGAGCGGGCGGTGCTGAGCCGCGAGGCGGCGCGCGAGGCGTTCGCCGACGCGGTTCTCGACCGGCCGCTGCGGCTCACCGTCCGCCGCGGCGACCGCCGGCTCTCGGTGACGCTCCCGGCGCCCTGAGCCTGCCAGCGCCGCGCGCCTCCGGCGCGCACGGCGCACCGCGTCTAGCGCGCGCCGGGCGGACCGCGTAGGCTCTCGGCTCGCGGGGACAGTCGAGCGGACACCCGGCTGGACGGGAGGACCACGATGGCAGACGTCGAGCGCATGTATCTCAACGGCGAGTGGGTGGTCGCCGAGGGCGGAGCCACGTTCGACGTCGTGAACCCCGCCGACCGCACGGTCGTCGCGCGGGTCACGAACGGTGCCGTGCCCGAGGTCCAGCGCGCGGTCACGGCCGCGCACGCGGCGTTTCGCGAGTGGTCCCTGCTGGCCCCCAAGGACCGCGGCAGGTTCCTCCTCCGGATCCAGGAGCTCATGGAGGAGCGGCGGGACGAGTTGGCCCGCCTCGTGACGCTCGAGAACGGCAAGCCGTTCGAGGAGGCGAAGAAGGAGGTCCAGTTCTCGCTCGGATACTTCGGCTGGTTCGCCGAGGAGGCGCGCCGGATGGCGGGGGAGTGGATCGCCTCGCCCACGCCGGGGAAGCGGTACTGGGTGCTCCACCAGCCGATCGGACCCGTCGCGGCGGTCACGCCCTGGAACTTCCCGGCGACCATGGTGACGCGGAAGATCGCGCCGGCCCTCGCCGCGGGCTGCACCGTCGTCCTCAAGCCGGCGTCCGCCACGCCGCTCACCGCGCTCGCCATCGCGCGGATCACCCAGGACGCCGGGCTGCCACCCGGCGTGCTCAACGTGCTCACGACCAACCGCTCGGGCCTGGTCGGCGCGGAGCTGCTCACGCACCCGCTGATCCGCAAGATCGGCTTCACGGGCTCCACGGACGTCGGAAAGGGGATCATGGCGACGGCGGCGCGCCAGATCAAGCGGCTGTCGTTCGAGCTCGGGGGCAACGCCCCCTTCATCGTGTTCGACGACTGCGATTTCGACGCCGCGCTCGACGGCGCCGTGGCGATGAAATTCCTGCGCGTCGCCGGCCAGTCGTGCATCTGCGCCAACCGGATCTACGTCCAGCGCGGGATCGCCGATCGCTTCATCCCGGCGTTCGTCGACGCCGTCAAGCGGCTCCGGGTCGCGCCCGGCTTCGAGCCCGGGGCGCAGCTCGGTCCGCTCATCAACGAGGAAACGCGCGCCAAGGTCCATTCGCTGGTCGAGGACGCGGTGCGGCGGGGCGCCCGGCTGGTCACGGGCGGGCACTATCTCGACGGTGAGCCGTACGCGCGGGGGTTCTTCTACGCGCCCGCCGTGCTCCTCGACGTGACCGACGACATGCCGATCGCCCAGGAGGAGATCTTCGGGCCGGCGGCGCCGATCCTCACGTTCGACACGGAAGAGGAAGTGATCCGGCGCGCCAACGCCACCAAGTTCGGGCTGGCCGCCTATTTCTACACGCGCGACATGACGCGGCTCATCCGGGTGGCCGAGCAGCTCGAGTACGGGCTCGTCGGGGCCAACGACGCGGCGGGCTACACGCACGAGATCCCATTCGGCGGGTTCAAGGAGTCCGGCCTCGGGCGGGAGGGAGGCCACGAGGGCATCGAGGAGTACACTGAGGTGAAATCGGTCGTCGTCAACCTGGCCTGAGTCCCGTTTCGCGTCGGGAGGAGGAGTGGCCCATGCCTCTCTATGAGTTCTATTGCGACAAGTGCAAGCGCGAGGTCTCGGTGACCCTGACCATCAGCCAGCGCGAGAAGGGCGCGGCGTGCCCGAAGTGCGGCAGCCGCGACCTGCGCCCGCTCCTGGGCACGTTCTTCACTCAAACGTCGAAGAAGTCCTGACACAGGAGGCTTCATGAAGCTCGCAGGCAAGCGGATCGCGATCCTCGCCGAGAACATGTACCAGGAGATGGAACTGTGGGTGCCGTACTACCGGCTCAAGGAGGAGGGCGCCGACGTCAAGGTCGTCGGCGCGGGCGGCGCCAAGACCTTCACCTCGAAGCACGGCTACCCGGTGAACGCGGACGTCCAGGCCGAACAGGTGAAGGCCGTCGAGTTCGATGCGGTGATCGTCCCGGGCGGTTACGCCCCGGACCTGATGCGGCGCCACCCCGCGATGGTCGCCCTCGTCCGCGAGGCGGCGCAGCAGGGGAAGCTGGTCGCGGCGATCTGCCATGCCGGCTGGATGCTCGTCTCCGCGGGCATCTTGAAGGGCAGGAAGGCGACGTCGTTCTTCTCGATCAAGGACGACCTCGTCGCGGCCGGGGCGGACTGGGTGGACCAGGAGGTCGTCGTGGACGGCAACCTGATCACCTCGCGCAGGCCCGACGACCTGCCGGCCTTCTGCCGCGCGATCATCACCGCGCTCAGCAAGTCCTAGGCTCAATCGACGTCGGCCGGGGGAGTGCGAGGGGGGCGTAGCCCCCTTCGCATGATGAGACCGGCGCCGCCCCCCCGGCCGACACCCTCCACCTAGTCGGAGAGGGCCTCGACGGCCCCCTCCGAAACCTCCCCCACGAGGGATGTGCGGGCGAAGCGCGCGCTCGAACAGTTGTTACTCGGAAGCGCCGCTAGCGCTGTGACTTGGGCGCGGTCTGCCAGCCGAGATAGAGGACGGCCGCGGAGAGCAGCACGAGCACCGTGGTCGCGGCGATCCGTGAGGACTGCGAGAGCACCGCGAGGGTGCCGCTCGACAGGCCCGTGAAGACGAGGCCCACCACCGGCAGCACGGGCGCGCCGCAGCCGACGACGCTGCACGGTCCGGTCGAGAGGCCGAGCACACCCACGAGCGCGCCCAGTGTGCCCCCGCGTCCTCCCGCGGTCGCCCGCCAGCCCGCGACCTGGCCACGCTCGCGCGCCGTGAGCCACAGGGCTCCGTAGGCCCCGAACAGCAGGGCGAGCGCGAGGAACCGCACGAGGTCCAGCGAGTCCACGGCGAAGCCCCACTCGGGGACGCCGTAGGGCCCGTCGGCCGTGAACCAGAAGACCGCGACGCGCGAGAGGAAGTCGAGCTTCTTCTCGAGCGGGGCGTCCGAGACGAGGAACTCGGGGAGCCGCTTGAGCCAGGGGTTGAACGTGAAGTAGGTCCACGGCGTGCGCACGACGGCGAGCAGCAGCGGCGGCAGGAGGACGTTCAGGGCGAAGACGCCGGCGGCGATCATGAGGAACGCCCCGGGGCGCCGGCGCAGCGCGACGGCGATGCCGACGAATGCTGAGGCGATGGCGTTGACGAACCGCGTCATCATGAGCCCGGCGGGAACGAGAGCCCCCGCGAGCCGATTATAAGGGTCAGATCCTGGGCGCGCCTTGACATTGGTCAGACCAGGTGTTAAGCGTACGGAGCCGATGAGGCGACCGGAAGCCTTCCTACCCACGGACGTGAACCGAACGGAGGGACCACAAATGGCGGCAGATGTGAGTCGCAGGAACTTTTTGGGCGGTCTGGGCGTCAGCGTCGGCGCGGCGCTCGGCGCCACGGCGGGAGCGGCCCTGCCGATCGTCGGCGTGGCGCAGGCCCAGGAGAAGCCGAAGGGGACCATCCCCGACAAGCCGTTCCGGATCGGGCACATGACGTTCTTCACCGGTCCGGCGGCGGTGCTCGGCGAGCCCATGTACAAGGGCCAGCTCCTCGCGGCCGAGGAAATCAACGCCGCGGGCGGGCTCCTCGGGAAGCGGAAGATCGAGATCCTCAAGGCGGACGAGGCCGCAGGGACCGACGCGAACGTCAAGGAGCTCCGCCGGCTGAAGCTGTCGGAGAACATCGACTTCTTCTGCGGCATCACGTCGAGCGGCAACACGCCGGCGCTCGGCCCCGTCGCCGAGGAGCTGAAGCTCCTCACGATCTTCGTCGACGGCTGCACCGACTTCCTCTTCGACAAGGCGGTGCCGAACCCGCACTACATCTTCCGGATCACGAACATGCAGTCGGCCGACGGCGTGACGTGCGCGCTCGGCGTCGTGCAGACGTGGCCCAAGGTGAAGAAGATCGCCCACATCCACCCGGACTACTCCTACGGCCGGAACGCCTTCGACCACTTCAACATCGTCATGAAGAAGCTCATGCCGCACACGGAGGTCGTCTCGGAGGGCTGGCCGAAGCTCGGGACGACCGACTTCAGCTCGCACATCACCAAGGCGAACGCGTCGAAGCCCGACCTGATCGTCTCCTCGGTGTGGGGCGGCGACTACGTCGCCATGTACAAGCAGGCCATCGTGCACGGCATGTTCAAGAAGGCGAAGTTCGCGTCGATGATCGCCTTCGGCGTGGCGCCGCACGCGATCGGCAAGGACCACCCGGAAGGCGTCATCGCCGGCGTGCACTCGAACTACCACTTCACGTTCCCGGCCGGTGAGAAGTGGCCGCTCAACAAGAGCTTCGTCGAGAAGTACCACAAGCGCTTCAGCGAGTACCCGAACTTCCAGGCCGAGGGCGGCTACACGGCCACGTACATGCTGAAGGCCGCCATCGAGAAGGCGAACAAGGCCGGCGGCGGCTGGCCCGAGGACGACGCGATCATCGCGATGCTCGAAGGCATCATGGTGGCCGGCCCCGCGGGCTACGTCTACATCCGCCCCGACAACCACCAGGGCTACAAGGACGCGGTGACCGGCTTCAGCAAGAACGTGGCCGAGTACCCGTTCCCGATCCTCGACCCGGCGCGCATCATCACGATCCCGATCCGCAACATCACCGCGCCCCCGGGCTGGCCGAAGGGCGAGCCGACCTCGACGTTCACCTGGATCGACAAGACCTGGCCCGTCGTCAAAGCGTAGCTCTTGATCCGGGGGCTGGAGCGCCCCGCGTAGACCTGAAAACGACACAGGTCCCGCGGGGCGCCCCACCCCCGGCTCCTTTCCTTCTTGCGTTGTCCGTCCGCCCCGCGCTGGTCGTCCTGGTGTTCGTCGCGCTCGTCTCTCAGTCGGTGGAGGCGGGGCACGAGATCCCGTACTACCCGTCGTTCTACCCGCAGGAGATCAGGATCGAGACGGTGGAGCCGGCGGCCGCGCCGCGGCTCCTCGCGAAGAACGCGATCCACGCCTACCTGGGGCCGCTCGCCGCCCCGAAGGGGGCCGCGCACCTCGCCTGGGTCGAGTCGCCGCGGTCCTTCGTGCTGCTCACGTTCAACCCCGCGAGCCGCGGCTTCGGCGACGCGCGCGAGCGCTGCGCCGCCGCGGCGCGCCTGGCACCGGCGCTCGCCGCCGTGAAGGGCGAGTACGTGTTCCACCCCTACCCGGTCACGCCCTACCACGAGGACTATCTCCACCACGCCGACCTCGTCGAGGCGGCGAAGGCGCGCTCCGCCGGCGGCGGCCCGGGCCCGGCGGTGAGGCTGCGCGTGCGCGGCCGGCTGCCGGTGCTCCCCGCGGGCCCCGCGTGGCGGCCCGCCGACGGCGACTGGGACGCGACGCTCGAAGAGGTCAATCTCTCCACGCTCGTCGGCGAGGAGTCGACGCGCCTCAACGGCTGGCTCGGGCCGCCCTGGCTGAAGGAAGGATGGTTCCAGGCCCACGCCCTCTACGCGCGGGGCGTCGGCGAGGCGGGCTCGCGGAGCGCGATCGAGGAGGCGTTCGCCCGCCGGACGCGCGGGGAGTACGCGAGCGCCGCGGAGCGGCTCGGGCTCGAGCGGCGGCTGGTCTCGCTCCTGACGCGCGGCTGCGAGCGCGTGCCGGTCGGGTACGCGCTCCGGCGCGAAGCGGTCAACGACGACTACTCCGAAGGCGTCGAGAACGTCGGCTACGACGCCCAGGCGGGTCTCGGCTCGGCCGTGTTCCTCCGGACGGTGAAGCTCAAGGACTTCCCGTGGAACGGCGTGCTGCGCCTGGGCGCCGCGTCGCGCCCGGCGGCGGCGTGGAACCCGATCGCGGGCTTCGGCGACGAGACGGGCCGGCTCCTCTGGTCGGCGCTCGCCGACGCGGCGCTCCTGCCCGCGCCGCAGGGCGGCGGCTGGATCCCGAACCGCGCGCGGGCCGTCGCGATCGAGGCCGGACGCATCGAGGTCCCGCGGGACGCGCTCGTGCCGGACCCGGCGACGGGGGCGCTCGGCGCGCCCGCGCCGGGCGCCCTCGCGCGGCAGAAGATCACGTACCGCGTCGTGCTCTCGAAGTTCCACGACGGGACCAAGATGAGCGTCGCCGACCTCGTCGCCCCGTACGCGTTCGCGTACCGCTGGAGCACGGGGGACCGGCAGGTCGAGCGCGCGTCGGCGCTCCTCCGGGACTGGCTCGCCGGCGTGCGCGTCGTGAAGGTCGAGCCCGAGATCAAGGACTTCGGTGACCTCCAGATCATCCTCGAGGTGGCCGTCGTCGACGTCTACCTGAGGCACGCGGGTGAGCCCGCCGAGGCCGTCGCGATCGCGCCGCCGTGGAGCCCGATTCCGTGGGAGCTCGCGGCGCTCATGGACGAGGTCGTGACGCGCGGCCCCGCGGCGTTCTCGGAGGACGCGGCGCGGCGGCGCGGCGTCGCCTGGCTCGACCTCGCGCGTGACCGCAAGCTCGACGAGACGCTCGCCGCCCTGGCGGCGGGCCTCGAGCGCCGGGCGTACGTCCCCGAGGCCCTGCGCGGCCTCGTCAGCGTCGCCGAGGCGCGCCAGCGCTGGGCGGCGCTCCGGCGCTTCCACCGCCAGCACGGCCACTGGCTCTCGACGAGCGGCCCGTACCGGCTCGCCAAATGGACGACCGGCTCGGCCGTCCTCGAGGTCTTCCGCGACCTCTCGTACCCGAACGTCGTCTCGTCCTTCGACCGCTACGTGCTGCCCCGCCGGGCGTGGGTGACCCGGGTCGAGCGCCGGGGGGACCGGCTCGAGCTCCAGGCCGACGCCGAAAGCATCACGAAATTCGCGCGGTCGTATAAGATCGTGCGGGAGCCGCTGCGCCTCGAGCCGACCGGCGAGGCGTTCCGGGACACGGTCGCGGCGCTGTGGACGGTGGTGGGCGCCCGCGACGAGGTCGTCGCCACGGGCCGGTCGGAGGACGTCGAGGGAGGCAGCCTGATCGTGGATCTCGGGGGGAAGCTCGCGCCCGGGGCGTACCGCGTCATGCTGGCGCTGGCGCTGAACGGCAACCTCGTGAACCCGGAGGTGAAGGTGGTCGCGTACCGCGTGGCCGAGTGATGGACGTCGTCCTCATCCACTTCATCAACGCGCTGCTCTACGCCTCGGTCCTCTTCCTGATCGCCGGCGGCCTCAGCCTCATCTACGGCGTCATGCGGATCGTGAACCTGGCCCACGGCAACCTCTACGCCGTCGGCGCGTACGTGACGGCGTGGGCGATCGGGTCCGTCCTGGTGGGCAAGCCGATTGCCCTGCTGCTCGTCGTCCTTCCCGCGGGCGCGTTCGCGGCGGCCATCCTCGGGGCGATCCTCGAGCCGACGCTGCTCCGGCCCTTCTACCGGCGCGCCGAGGAATACCAGCTCCTCGTCACCTTCGGGCTCCTCATGATCCTCGAGGACCTCCTGCGCTTCGTCTGGGGCCCGTACCCGCTCTCCGCCAGCGAGGTCTTCGAGAGCTTCGGGAGCGTCGCGATCGGCGAGGAGATCTACCCGACCTACAACTTCCTCGTCATCGGCGTCGGCGCGGCCGCGGCCCTCTTTCTCTGGGCGGTCATCTACCGGACGAAGTTCGGCGTCGTGCTGCGCGCCACGTCCCAGAACATGCGCATGGCCTCCGCCCTCGGCGTGAACGTCAATCGTGTCTACGTCCAGGCGTTCGCGCTCGGCTGCTTCATGGCGGGGCTCGGCGGCGCCATCATCGTGCCCAGCCAGTCGGCGGTGCTCGGCATGGGCGTGGACGCGCTCGTGCTCGCCTTCATCGTCGTCGTCATCGGCGGGCTCGGGAGCCTCGAGGGCGCGCTGGTCGGCGCCCTCATCGTCGGGCTCGTGCGCGAGGCCGGCATCGCGTGGTTCCCGGAGATCGAGCTCGCGGTCCTCTATCTCATCGCCGCGCTCGTGCTGCTCGCGCGGCCCGCCGGGCTCTTCGGACGGCCATGAGCACGCCGACCGTGGACGCCTCCGCGCTCGCCCTCGGCGCCACGTCGCCGGGGCGGGTCCTCCGCTGGGCCGTTCCCGTGGGCGTCGTCCTGCTCGTCGTGCCGTGGGTGGCGAGCGAGTTCGTCACGATCCAGCTCGAGTACGGGCTCGTGATGGCGATCGCCGCCCTCGGCTTCAACCTGCTGCTCGGCTACACGGGGCTCCTCTCCTTCGGCCACTCGGCCTACTTCGGCGTGGGCGCCTACGCCGTCGCGCTGATGGTCAAGTACCTCAGGGTCGGCTCGATGGAGCTGTTCCTCGTCGGCGCGATCGTCGCGTCCGTGCTCGTCACCGCGGTCTTCGGCATCGTCTGCGTGCGCTACACGCGGATCTTCTTCGGCATCCTCACGCTCGCGCTCTCGCAGGTGCTCTGGTCGCTCGCGTTCAAGTTCTTCTGGGTGACGGGCGGCACCGACGGCCTGCGCGTCCCGACGCCCTCGCTGTTCGGCGGGCTCGTGACGGGCACCGGGGACAAGACCACGTTCATGGTCCACGCGTACTACTACTACGTGCTGGCCGTCTTCGGCGCCTGCGCCGCGCTCATGTGGATCATCGTGAACTCGCCGTTCGGCAAGGCGCTCCAGGCGATCCGCGACAACGAGACGCGCGCCGAGTTCGTCGGCGTCCGGATCTGGCGCTACCGCTGGGTCGCGTTCCTCGTCTCGGGCGTCTTCACGGGCCTCGCCGGGGCCCTCTGGGTGCCGCTCAACGGGCTCACGACGCCCGACATCATGTACTGGCAGTTCTCGGGCGAGCTCGTATTCATGACGGTGCTCGGCGGGTTCCGCTCGTTCGCCGGGCCGATCGTCGGCGCGATCGTGTTCAACTACCTCAAGGTCTACGCGGTGGGCTACACGGTGTACTGGCAGCTCCTGCTCGGCGCCGTGCTCGTCGCGCTCGTCCTCTCGCTGCCCACCGGGATCGTCGGGACCGCGGAGCGGCTCGTCGCGCGGCTCCGGGGGAGGAGCCAGCCGTGAGTCTCCTGGTCACGAAGGACCTCGTCAAGTGGTTCGGGGACACGCACGCGGTGGACCACGTGGACTTCACGGTGAAGGAGAGCGAGGTGCTCGCCCTGATCGGCTCGAACGGGGCGGGGAAGACCACGCTCGTGAACCTGATCTCCGGCCTCTTCCCGCCCGACGCCGGGCGGATCCTGTTCCGCGACCGGGACGTGACGCGCGACTCCGTGCACGGGCGCATCAAGGCGGGCATCGCGCGGAGCTTCCAGCTCGTGAACCTGTTCGATCAGCTCAGCGCGATCGACAACGTCGCGCTGACGATCTTCTCGCGCGAGGGCAAGACGAAGAACCTCGGCACGCTCGCGAGCGCCGACACGGCGGTGTGGGACGAAGCCTTCGACGTCCTGCGCCGCTTCGGGCTGGAGGCGAAGGCGCGGATGCTCGCGGGCGGCGTCTCGCAGGGCGAGCGGAAGCTCCTCGACGTGGCCGTCGCCTACGCGCTCCGGCCGAAGCTCCTCTTCCTCGACGAGCCGACGAGCGGCGTGTCCACGCGCGAGAAGGCGCCGATCATGGACACGATCACCTCGGTGGTCCGGGGGACCGGCATCTCGGCGGCGATCATCGAGCACGACATGGACGTCGTCTTCAACTACTCGGACCGGATCGTCGCGATGCACCAGGGCACGATCCTGGCCGACGGCACGCCGGACGAGATCCGGCGCAACGAGACGGTCATCACCACGCTCATCGGGACGACGGGAAGGGGCTGA
>DATFVL010000298.1 GCA_035260325.1 Candidatus Methylomirabilota bacterium
ATGTAGTAGAGGCAGGTCTTGCTGATGTCCGCGTATCCGCCGCGCTCACGTTGTCCCGGGCGCCGGATTCTCCGGCGCCCGTGTCGTCTTCTCGCGATGACGCCACTGCCGCCCCGGGGTGCTGGACCCGTGCATGCAAAAGCGGCACGCTTGGAGCGATGCCGCGGTGATAGGCAGGCCGGGCGAACGTGTCCGTCCCTAAGCCTCTGATTTCCCGTATGGCGGTTCTGGCATCGCGCTTGCCCGGGGCAAGGGGCATGTCCGCGAAGCCCCGCTGGCGGGTCGCGATCCTCGACGACCACGAGCGGTCGCGCGCCGCCCTACGCGCCGCCATCTGGGCCGGCGGCGGTGAGGTCGTGGGCGAGGTGCTCCGCTGCGCCGACGCGGTTCCGCTGATCAAGCGCGCCGGTCCCGACGTGGCGATCTTCGCGGTCGGCCTGCCGGACGGCGACGGGATCGACGCGGCGGCCCACGCGATCGTCACGACCGACTGCCCCGTGGTGCTGTTCACCAGCCACACCGACGCCGAGCTCGTGGCCCGCGCCCGCGAGGCCGGCGTGATGGCCTACCTCCTGAAACCCCTGCGCGCCGCCGAGCTCGCGCCCGCGCTCGACGTGGCGATCGCGCGCTTCGCCGAGAATCGCCAGCTGCGCCAGACGCTCGAGGGACGCAAGCACATCGAGCGGGCCAAGGGCGCCCTGATGGCGCGCTTCGGCCTCACGGAAGACGAAGCCTTCCGCCGCCTGCGCCGGGCGGCGATGGACAGCCGGAAGCCCATGGTGGAGATCGCCAAGGCGCTGCTCGTCTCGGAGTCAGTTGCGCAGGACCTGCCTACGCGTTAGGCAGGGCCCCGCGGCGACGCTCCACGTAAGGCCCCGAAAAAACAGGAGGGGAGGTTCGGTACGCCCTTTGCTCTGAATCCGTGCAGGCCGCGGCCAGAGAAGTCCGTGGCGAACGCGCCAGCGATGTCGCGATCGAGACCAACCAACCGAAAGGAGAAGGTATGCCAGAGTTCTCACGTCGCGACTTCCTGAAGGGCTCGCTCGCGGCCGGGACCGCGGTCGGCGCCGGGCTCAGCTTCCCCCACGTCCTCCGGGCGCAGGCCAAGGAACCGATCAAGGTCGGCGTCCTGCACTCGCTCAGCGGCACCATGGCCATCAGCGAGGCGCCGATCAAGGAAGTGGTCCTGATGGCCATCCAGGAGATCAACAAGACCGGCGTGCTCGGGCGAAAGGTCGAGGCCGTCGTGGAGGATCCGGCGTCCGATTGGCCGCTGTTCGCCGAGAAAGCCAAGAAACTCCTCCTCCAGGACAAGGTGGCCGCGGTCTTCGGCTGCTGGACGTCGGTCAGCCGCAAGTCCGTGCTGCCGGTCTTCGAGAAGAACAACGGGCTGCTCTTCTACCCGGTGCAGTACGAGGGTGAGGAGTGCTCGAAGAACGTGATCTACACCGGCGCCACGATCAACCAGCAGGCCACCCCCGGGATCGACTACCTGATGTCGGCGGAGGGCGGCGCGAAGAAGAAGTTCTACCTGCTCGGCTCCGACTACGTGTATCCGCGGACGACGAACAAAATTTTGAGATTGTATCTCACGAAGGTGAAGAAGGTGCCCGAGTCGGCCATCGCCGAGGAGTACACGCCGTTCCACCACCAGGATTACCAGACGATCGTCGGCAAGATCAAGAGCTTCAGCGCCGCCGGCGACGCCGCCGTGATCAACACGATCAACGGCGACAGCAACGTGCCGTTCTTCAAGGAGCTCGCCAACCAGGGCGTCATGGCGGACAAGACGCCCACGATGTCGTATAGCTTCGCCGAGGTGGAGCTTCAGACGCTCGACGTGAAGCCGCTGGTCGGGCACTTCGCGTCCTGGAACTACTTCATGTCGCTCAAGAACCCCGAGAACATCAAGTGGGTGAAGGCCTACAAGGAGTGGGCCAAGGCGCACAACATCCCGGAGAAGCAGGCCGTCACGGACGACCCGATGATGCACGCCTACATCCACGTGCACCTCTGGGCGAAGGCGGTCCAGAAGGCGGAGTCCACCGACGTCGACAAGGTGCTCAAGGCCCTCGAGGGGCTGCAGGTCCCGAGCCCGGTCGGCCCCTACAAGGTGGACGAGAAGAATCACCACACGTGGAAGCCGGTCTACATCGGCAAGATCCGCGCGGACGGCCAGTTCGACGTCGTGTGGAAGACGAAGGCGTGGGTCCGGCCCGAGCCGTGGAGCGACGTCACGTACCCCGGTCGCAGCTGCGACTGGAGCGGCGGCGGCAAGGGCTCGTACGACATGGTCGGCGGCAAGCGGGTGTGGCTGTCGGACAAGTCGTAGCGCGCGCGCTCGTCGCCGCCCTCGCGGCGACGTGGGTGATCACCGGGCTCGGCGGCCTCGCGGCCGCCGCGTCCGGTGACCTCGATCTCGAGGCCGTCGCCCGCCGGCTCGCCGCGCCGGCGACGCAGAAGAGCGCGCTCGAGGAGCTTCAGGACGCGACGGACCCCGGGGTCGAGCGCCTGCTGCGGGCGCTCAAGGACGGGGCCCTCTACACCTTCAAGGGGCGGCTCGTGCTGCTCGGCGACGACGGCGGCCTCACGGATGTCGCCGGCCACCCGGTCGTGGACGCCCAGGGCCAGCCGGTGCAGCTCGAGTCGGGCCAGGAGGCGGTGGCGCTCGACGAATCGCTCTTCGGCGTGGTGCAGCGCATCCTCGAGCGCTTCGAGGTCTTCAGCGACGACAAGGCGAAGCGGCAGTCGGCGGCCTTCAAGCTCGGAACCTCGGGTGATCCCTCGGCGCTCGGCGTGCTCGCGAAGGCGCTCGAGCGGGAGGCCGACCGCGACGTGAGGGTCGTGATGGAGGACGCGCTCGCGAAGCTCCGGCTCCGGTCGGCGGACCCGAAGGACCGCCTCGCGGCCGTGAAGCGGCTCGGCGCGTCGAGCTCGGAGGCGGCGGTGCCGCTGCTCAAGGCGCTCGTCGAGCAGGAGACGGATCCCGCGGTC
Source organism: Candidatus Methylomirabilota bacterium (assembly GCA_035260325.1). Classification (NCBI taxonomy): domain Bacteria; phylum Methylomirabilota (SeqCode); species Candidatus Methylomirabilota bacterium. The sequence goes on from DATFVL010000298.1 coordinate 2,995, forward strand.
AAGGCGGCGGCGCAGGCGGCGCTCCGCGACATCGACACGTTCGTCGTCCGCCGGAACATCGTCGGCTACCTGTTCAACGGCGTCAGCCTCGCCGCCGTGCTCCTCGTCATGAGCCTGGGCCTCGCCGTCACGTTCGGGCTCATGGGCATCATCAACATGGCGCACGGCGAGATGCTCATGATCGGCTCGTACACGGCGTTCGTCGTGCAGGAGGCGTTCCAGGCGCGCCTCGCCGCGTACCAGGACTACTACTTCTTCGTGGCGCTGCCGCTCGCGTTCCTGGCGGCCGGGCTCGTCGGGCTCGTCCTCGAGCTCGGCGTGATCCGCTTCCTCTACGGCCGGCCGCTCGAGACGCTCATCGTCACCTGGGGCGCCGGCATGATCCTCCAGCAGGGCGCGCGACTCTACTTCGGCGACCAGACGAGCGTGAACTCGCCGACGTGGTTCCGGGGCGGCCTGGAGCCGCTGACCGGCTTGATCTTCCCGTGGAGCCGGATCTTCATCGTCGGCCTGGCGGTCGCGGCGCTCGGCGCGCTCTGGTTCCTCCTGAACCGGACGTACGCCGGCATGAAGGTACGGGCGGTCATGCAGAACCGCGCGATGGCGGCGTGCCTCGGCGTCTCGACGCGGAAGGTCGACGCGGTCACCTTCGCGCTCGGTACGGCGCTCGCGGGCGTCGCGGGCTGCGCGCTCGCGCTGATCGGCACGGTGGACCCGGAGGTCGGCAAGACCTACATCGTGGACTCGTTCATGGTCGTAGTCCTCGGCGGCGTCGGCAAGCTCGTCGGGACCGTGGTGGCCGCCGTCTGCATCGGCCTCTCGAACAAGCTCATCGAGCCCGCGATCGGCGGCACCGCGGCGGCGATCTACGCGAAGGTCGCGGTGCTGGTCATCGTGATCTGGTTCCTCCAGTGGCGGCCGACCGGCCTCTTCGCCCAGCGCGGCCGCGCGGCCGCCGAGACGGCGTGAGCGCGGCCCTGACGCCGCCGCTCGCGCCGAAGCGCGACCGGCAGCTCGTCCTGGTGGCGCTCTTCGGCGCCGTCTTCGTCGTCGGCCTGCCCGTCGCGAACGCGCTCGGCTTCGTGTCCGACTACTACCTGAACCTCTTCGCCAAGTACCTGGCCCTCGCGATCCTGGCGCTCGGGATGGACCTCATCTGGGGGTACACGGGCATCCTGTCGCTCGGGCAGGCGATCTTTTTTGGAATGGGCGCGTACTCGATCGGCATGCACATGATGCTCGAGTCGTCCGGCAAGGGCGTGTACGGCGAGCCCGTGCCCGATTTCATGATCTGGAACCAGGTCTACCAGCTTCCGTTCTTCTGGAAGCCGTACAAGTACGCGGTCGTGGCGGTCGCCTCCGCGATTCTGCTGCCCGCGCTCTTCGCCACGGTGATCGGCCTCCTCACGTTTCGCCGCCGGCTGCGCGGCACCTACTTCGCGATCCTCACGCAGGCGATCGCGTTCGCCGTGTGGCTGATGGTCAACCGCAACGAGATGAAGCTCGGCGGGACCAACGGCCTCACCGACTTCAAGTCGATCCTCGGCTTCTCGCTGTCGAGCCCGGTGACGCTCCGGGCGCTCTACGTCGCCACCGCGGCGCTCCTCGTGGGCGCGCTCCTGATCTCCCGCGCGATCGTCCGGTCGAAGACCGGCCTCGTGCTCGAGGCCATCCGCGACAACGAGCGCCGGCTGGAGTTCCTCGGCTACAACGCGGCCGGGTTCAAGATCTTCGTCTTCGCCGTCTCGGCGGCCCTGGCGGGCCTCGCGGGCCTCCTCTACGCGCCGCAGGTGGGGATCATCACGCCGAGCCAGGTCGGCGTCCTGCCCTCGCTCGAGATCGTCATCTGGGTCGCGTTCGGCGGCCGCGGGACCCTCTGGGGCGCGCTGCTCGGCGCCATCTCCGTCAACTGGCTCCGGAGCGTGCTGACCGGGACGTATCCCAGGCTCTGGCCGATCATCCTCGGAGGCCTCTTCATGGCGGTCATCATGCTCTTCCCCACCGGCCTCGTGGGCCTCGCCGCCCGCGCCCGGGCGCTCGTGGGGCGCCGGCGCACCGGCGGGCCCGCGGCCGTCGCCGCGCCCGTCGAGGAGCACACCGCGTGAGCTCGGCGGACACGCTCCTCTACGTCGAGAGCCTGACCGTGTCGTTCGACGGCTTCCTCGCGCTCCGGAACCTCAACCTGATCATCGAGCGCGACGAGCGTGTGCGCCTCCTCATCGGACCGAACGGCGCGGGGAAGACGACGCTCTTCGACGTCCTCACCGGGCACGTCACGCCCGAATCGGGCCGCGTCCTGTTCCGGGACACCGTGAACCTCCTGGGGCAGGCGCCCCACGAGATCGCCAACGTCGGCGTCATCCGCAAGTTCCAGACGCCGTCGGTGTTCCCCGGGCACACGGTCTTCGAGAACATGCTCCTCTCCGCGGGCCGCAAGCGCTTCGCCTCGACGCTCGGCGCGGGCCGGAGCTTCCGCGGTCACGACCCGATCGTCGCCACGCTCGAGCAGGTGGGGCTCGCCGGGCGCGCGGGCGACGTCGCGGGCGCGCTCTCGCACGGCGAGAAGCAGTGGCTCGAGATCGCGATGCTGCTGGTCCAGGAGCCGACGCTCCTGCTGCTCGACGAGCCGGCCGCGGGCATGACGCGGCCGGAGAAGGAGCGGACGGTCAAGGTGCTCGAGGGCATCGTCGCGCGCTCGAGCTGCAGCGTGATGCTCATCGAGCACGACATGGAGTTCGTCCGCCACATCGCGGGCCGCGGCCACAAGGTCACCGTGCTCCACGAGGGCACCGTGCTCTCGGAGGGCTCGCTCGAGCGCGTGCAGGCCGACGAGCGCGTCGTCGAGGCGTACCTGGGGCGCGGCAAGGTGCGGGGGGCGGCCTGATGCTCGCCGTCAACGCGATCGACGTCTACTACGGGGAGAGCCGCGTCCTCACGCGCCTGGGCCTCTCGGTCGGCGCCGGGCAGGTCGTGTGCGTCATGGGCCGGAACGGGGTCGGCAAGACGACCCTCCTGAAGGCCGTCATGGGGCTCCTCACGCCGCGCACGGGCACGATCGAGTGGGAGGGACGGGACATCACGCGCCGCGCGCCCTATGAGCGCGCGCTGCTCGGGATCGGCTACGTGCCGCAGGGGCGCGAGATCTTCCCGGCGCTGACCGTGCGCGACAACCTGGTGCTCGGCGCCCGCCAGAAGCGGCCGGCGCCCGACCGGCTGGACTACGTCCTCTCGCTGTTCCCGGCGCTCGGCGGCATGCTCGGCAGGCGCGGCGGCGACCTCTCCGGCGGCCAGCAGCAGCAGCTCGCGATCGCGCGCGCGCTGATCGCGGACCCGTCGCTGCTGCTCCTCGACGAGCCCACCGAGGGGATCCAGCCCTCGATCGTGGACGAGATCGCGGACGTGCTGCAGCGGATCAAGCGCGAGGGCACGCGCTCCATCCTGCTGGTCGAGCAGTATCTCGAGTTCGCCCGGTCGATCTGCGACCGGTTCTACGTCATGGACAAGGGAGTCGTGGCTCTCGAAGGCGAGCGTCGGACGTTCGACGTCGACACCGTGAGCGCGCTGCTCAGCGTGTAAGTAGGGCACGGGCGGGCGACGCGGGATGCGCGCAACTCTGATCGGGCGGACGAGGAACCAGTGAGCGGACTTGCGGCGGGGCACGGGCGGGGCGGCGCGGGTTGCCCGCGGCGCTGATCGGGCGGACGAGGAACCAGTGAGCGGACTTGCGGCGGG
>DATFVL010000299.1 GCA_035260325.1 Candidatus Methylomirabilota bacterium
GTCCCGGTCGCCGTCGTGAAGGGCGGCGGCGTGCGCGCCGCGGGGCTCCAGCGGCCCGGGCCCGCGGTCACGCCGAGCCGCGCGTTCGGATGACTCGGTTCACCTTGACAACCGCCGCGTCTCGACCGAGATTCGGCTGGCACGCTACCCGTTCGCGGAGGTGACGTATGACGCCGGGATCCTTCCTGCGAGGCTCTGTCGCGCTCGTCGCGCTCGCGCTCTTCCTGAGCAGTGTGTCCGCCGCCGACGCGCAGACGCGGGGCGGCGTCCTCCGCGTGGGCAACCTCGGGGAGCCGCCGGCCCTCGACGCCCACTGGACGACCGCCAGCATCACCGAGACGCTGACCAACCACGTCTACGAGGGGCTCTACAGCCTCGACGCGAGCAACCGGCCGACCCCGATGCTCGCCGAGAGCCACACGGTCAGCAAGGACGGCCTCGTCTACACCTTCAAGCTCCGGCGGGGCATCAAGTTCCACAACGGCAAGGAGATGACCTCCGAGGACGTCGTGCCGTCCCTTCAGCGCTGGGGCAAGCAGTCCATCTACGGCAAGGCGCTCTTCGCCCAGGTGGCCGACTGGCGCGCCGTCGACAAGTACACCGTCGAGATGAAGCTGAAGGAGAAGTCGGCGATCGTCCTGATCTCGCTGGCGGTCCCGAACAACTTCGGCGCGATCTACCCGAAGGAGATCGCCGAGAAGTTCCCGCCCGAGATCAAGGCCACCGAGTGGGTCGGGACGGGCCCCTTCAAGCTCGCCGAGTGGAAGCCCGACCAGTACATCCGCATGGTCCGCTTCGACGACTACAAGTCGCGGAACGAGAAGCCCAACGGCTATGGCGGCGGCAAGACCGCGTGGCTCGACGAGATCCGGTGGATCCCGGTGCCGGAGGTGGCGACGCGCGTCGCCCAGGTGGAGACGGGCGAGCTCGAGTTCGCCGACGACCTCAATCTCGACGCCTACGAGCGGCTCCGGAAGAACCCGAACGTCAAGGTGATCGTCTCGAAGCCGTACTACTGGCTCGTCGCGGTCTTCAACAAGAAGGAAGGCCTGATGACGAACCAGAAGCTCCGCCAGGCGTGGCAGGCCGCGATCGACATCGAGCCGATCATGAAGAACGTCGCGGGCGGCCACGCCGAGTTCTACCGGATGGACGCGAGCCTCGCGCCCGTCGAGATCGCCGCGTGGCACACGAAGCTCGCGGGGCTTCCCTGGAACGAGCACAACCGCGAGAAGGCCCGGCGGCTCCTCAAGGAGGCCGGCTACAAGAGCGAGCCGATCCGCTTCATGACGACGCAGGAGTACAAGTGGATGTACGACTTCGCGCTGCTCACCAAGCAGCAGCTCGAGGACGTCGGGTTCAACATCGACCTCCAGGTGGTGGACTGGGCGACGCTGGTCAAGCGGCGGAACAACTCGAAGGAGTACGACGCCTTCACGACGGGGATCGGCGCCGCCTACGACCCGACCCACCACGTCTACCTCACCGCGGGCTGGCCGGGGTGGACCACGGACGAGGACATCCAGCGGCTCCAGGCCGAGCTCGCGCGCGAGACGGACCCGAAGAAGCGCATGGCGCTCTGGGAGCAGCAGACCCGGCAGTTCTACGAGAAGGTGCCCGTGATCCGCTATGGCGACCTCTTCGGCCTCCGCGCGATACGCACCACGGTGAAGGGCTTCAACGAGAGGACGGAGCGCATCCGCTTCTACAACGTGTGGCTCGACAAGTGAGGTGACCGCCTACCTCATCCGGAGGATCCTGGCGCTCGTCCCCGTCCTGGCGGTGGTCGTCACCGTCGTCTTCCTGCTGATCCACCTGATCCCGGGCGACCCGGTGAGCGTCATGCTCGGCCCCGACGCGACCGCGGCGCAGGTCCAGGCCACGCGCCAGGCGCTCGGGCTCGACCGGCCGCTCCACGAGCAATTGCTGAAGTTCTACGCGCGCGTCCTGCGGGGCGACCTCGGCCAGTCGTACTTCCTCGACCGTCCCGTCACGACGGCGCTCCTCGAGCGCGCCGAGCCGACGCTCGTCCTGACTTTCTCGGCGCTCCTCGTCGCGATCGTGATCGGGGTGCCCTCCGGGATCGTCGCGGCGGCGCGTCCGGGCTCCCTCTGGGACCGGCTCCTGATGCTGGGCGCGCTCCTGGGCGTCTGTATCCCCGGCTTCTGGCTCTCGCTGAACTTCATCTATCTCTTCGCGGTGCGCCTCGGCTGGCTGCCCGCGGCGGGCTACGCCTCGATCTTCACGGACCCAGTGGCCGCGCTACGCTACATGGTGCTCCCCGCCGTCTCGCTCGGCTTCAACCAGTCGGCGCTGATCGCACGCATCGCGCGCTCGTGCATGCTCGAGGCGCTCCAGCAGGACTACGTGCGGACGGCGCGCGCCAAGGGGCTCTCGCAGGGCGTGGTCACCTGGGTCCACGCCTTCCGTAACGCGCTCGTCCCCGTCGTGACGGTGATCGGGATCACGACCGCGATCCTCATCGGCGGCGCCGTCGTCACCGAGATCGTCTTCAACATCCCCGGGCTCGGCCGGCTGATCATCTCGGCGGTCCTGCGCCGCGACTACCCGGTGGTCCAGGGCGTCGTCCTCGTCACCGCGACGGCGTACGTGCTCATCAACCTCGCCGTGGACGTCCTCTACGTCTTCATCGACCCGAGGATCCGCTATGAGTGACCCGGCCCGGCGGCGTCACTGGCTCCGCCGCGTCCTCGGCAACCGCAGCGTCGTCGTCGGGCTCGCGCTCCTCGCCGTCGTGGTCTCCGCGGCGCTCGCCGCCGGCCTGATCTCCACCCACAACCCGCGGCGGCTCGACCCGCCGAACCGGCTCAAGCCCCCGAGTGTCGCGCACTACCTCGGCACCGACGAGTTCGGGCGCGACGTCTGGAGCCTGGTCGTGCACGGGGCCCGCGTCTCGCTGCTGGTGGGCCTGTCGACGACGCTGCTCACCTCGCTCGGCGGCATCGTGATCGGCCTCTGCGCCGGGTACTACCGCCGGCTCGACCTCCCGCTGATGCGCGTCATGGACGGCCTCATGGCGTTTCCCGCGATCCTCCTGGCGATCGCGCTCATGGCCGCGCGGGGCTCCGGCGTCGGGAACGTGATCTTCGCGCTGTCGGTCGTCTACACGCCGCGCACCGCGATGCTGATCCGGAGCACGGTCCTCTCGATCCGCGAGACCGACTACGTGCAGGCGGCGCGGGCGCTCGGGCGCCGCGACCTCGGCATCGCCTTTCGGCACATCTTGCCGAACTGCGTGGGCCCGCTCCTCGTGCAGGGCAGCTTCATCTTCGCCTACGCGATCCTCGCCGAGGCGATCCTGGGCTTCCTCGGCGTGGGCGTGCCGCCCTACGTGCCGTCGTGGGGCAACGTGATCGCCAGCGGCAAGAACGTGATCCGCGAGGCCTTCTGGGTGAGCCTCTTCCCGGGCGTGGCCCTCACCCTCTCCGGGCTCAGCCTCAACCTGCTGGGCGACGGGCTGCGCGACACGCTGGACCCGCGGCTGCGTGTGCCGTAGTCCCTCCCGGGTCCTTTATTGACTTAACTATTTATCTGGTAGACAATTCACGTCTCTGGAGGTGGCCGGATGGCGACACACACGAGGGGTACCTCCCGCTGGACGGCCGAGGCCGAGCGGGTGCTCGATCTCTTGACCGCGCTCGGCACCACGATCTTCCGCCAGGTCGTGTGGCAGAAGGCGACGGACCTGACGTTCGCCCAGTCGCAGGTCCTCTTCTACGTCGCCGCGCACCCCGGCTGCCACATGGGCGACGTCGCCAAGGCGTTCGGCGTCACCCTGCCCGCCGTCACCCACATCGTGGACCGCCTCGAGCAGAAGGAGCTGCTGGTCCGTGGCGACCATCCGGCCGATCGCCGCATCTACGTCCTCGACCTCACGCGGACGGGCAAAGCCCTCGCCGAAGAGCTGCAGGCGCTGCGCGTCCGTGGCCTCGAGCGCGTGCTGGCCCGCATGTCGGCCGAGGACCGGCGGCGGGTCGTCGCCGGGCTGGAGGCGCTGATCGATGCGGCGGTGACCGCGCCCGAGGGTGACGCGAAGCCCGCCGCCGCCGCGAGAGGCAAGCGATGAACGCACGCGGCCTCGCCGCCGGCGGCGCCTGGTCGCTCGCCGCGAGCCTCCTCCTCGCCGGCTGCTCGGACGACGCGACCGGCAAGCCGTCGCGCGCCGCCGGGCCGCCGCCGGTGCCCGTGACCGCCGCCGACGCGGTCGAGCGCAGCGTGCCGATCCAGGTCGCGGCCGTCGGCAACGCGATGGCTTACACGACGGTCGGCATCAAATCGCAGATCGGTGGCCAGATCGTCCAGATCCACTTCAAGGAGGGTGAGGACGTCAAGAAGGACGCCCTCCTCTTCACGATCGACCCGCGGCCCCTCGAGGCCGTGCTCCGCCAGGCGGAGGCGGCGCTGCGCCAGCGCCAGGCCGAGGTCCAGCAGGCGATCGCGAACCTCGAGCGGGACACGGCGCAGCTCACGAACGCGCAGGTGCAGGAGCGCCGCTACCGGGAGCTGGTCGAGCGGGAGTTCGTCGCGCGGGAGCAGTACGACCAGGTCCGCACGAATCTCGCCGCGATGGAGGCGACGGTGCAGGCCGACCGCGCGGCCGTCGAGAACGCGAAGGCCGCGGAGCGGGCGGCGCAGGCCGCCGTCGACAACGCGAGGCTCCAGCTCGCGTACACCGAGATCCGCGCGCCGATCGACGGGCGCACCGGGAACGTCATGGTCCAGGTCGGCAACGTCGTGAAGGGCAACGACGACAATCCGATCGTCGTGATCAACCAGGTCCACCCGATCTACGTCTCGTTCTCGGTCCCCGAACGCCACCTGGACGACATCAAGAAGTACCGGGCCGCGGGCACGCTCCGGGTGGAAGCGCGGCTGCCTCAGCAGTCGCAGACGCTCGCGACCGGCGCGCTCACCTTCATCAACAACGCGGTGGACCAGGCGACGGCGACCATCCAGCTGAAGGCGACCTTCGCCAACAGCGACAACGCGCTGTGGCCGGGCCAGTTCCTCGACGTGGTGCTGACGCTCACGAGCCGCACCGCGATCGTCGTGCCCTCGCAGGCGATCCAGCCCGGCCAGCAGGGCCCGTTCGTCTTCGTCGTGAAGGCCGACCAGACCGTCGAGTCGCGCCCGGTCGTCCCCGGCACGCGCCTCGGCCTCGAGACGATCGTCGAGCAGGGCCTGCGCGCCGGGGAGCGCGTCGTCACCGACGGCCAGCTCCGGCTCGTGCCGGGCGCGAAGGTCGAGGTCAAGCCGGCCAGGGCGTCATGAGCCCCGAGCTCTTCATCCGGCGGCCGGTCCTCACGACGCTCCTGATGGCCGCGATCCTGCTCTTCGGCGTCATGGGCTTCCGGCTCCTGCCCGTGAGCGACCTGCCGAACGTCGACTTCCCGACGATCCAGGTCTCCGCCTCGCTCCCCGGCGCGAGCCCGGAGACGATGGCGTCGGCGGTGGCGACGCCGCTCGAGAAGCAGTTCACCACGATCGCGGGCATCGACTCGATGACGTCGTCGAGCGCGCTCGGCCTCACGCAGATCACGATCCAGTTCAGCCTCGAGCGGAACATCGACGCGGCCGCCCAGGACGTGCAGGCGATGATCACGAAGGCGGCGCCCCTGCTGCCGCCGAACATGCCGACGCCGCCCTTCTACCAGAAGGTGAACCCGGCCGATCAGCCGGTGATCTATCTCTCGCTGAGCTCGCCGACGCTGCCGCTCTACACGGTGGACGAGTACGCGCAGACGAGCCTCGCGCAGCGCATCTCCACGATCAACGGTGTCGCCCAGGTCCAGGTGTTCGGCTCGCAGAAGTACGCGGTCCGCGTCCAGCTCGATCCCCGCGCGCTCACCACGCGGGGGATCGGCATCGACGAGGTCCACCAGGCGCTCGCGAGCAGCAACGTCAACCTGCCGACGGGCACGCTCTACGGCGCCCACCAGATGTTCAACGTCCAGGCCACGGGCCAGCTCCAGAACGCCGCCGCGTTCCGCCCGCTCATCGTCGCGTACCGGAACGGCTCGCCCGTGCGGCTCGAGGAGCTCGGGCGCGTCGTCGACGGCGTCCAGACCGACAAGGTCGCGAGCTGGTACAACGACGAGCGCGCGGTGATCCTCGCCGTCCAGCGCCAGCCCGGGACGAATACCGTCGAGGTCGTGGACGCGATCCGCGCGCTCCTGCCGCGCTTCCGCGCGGAGCTGCCCGCGTCGGTGAACCTCAACGTCCTCTACGACCGCTCGGTCGCGATCCGCGAGTCCGTCCACGACGTCGAGTTCACGCTCATGCTCTCGATCGCGCTCGTCGTCCTGGTCATCTTCCTGTTCCTGCGCAACCTCTCGGCGACGATCATCCCGAGCCTCGCCGTGCCGCTGTCCATCATCGGCACCTTCGCGGTCATGTACTTGTTCGGCTACACGATCGACATCATCTCGCTGATGGCGCTGACCCTCTGCGTCGGCTTCGTCGTGGACGACGCGGTCGTGATGCTCGAGAACATCGTCCGCCACATGGAGGAGGGCAAGGGGCGCCTCGAGGCCGCGCTGATCGGGTCCAAGGAGATCGGGTTCACGATCCTCTCGATGACCCTCTCGCTGGCCGCCGTGTTCATTCCCGTGCTGTTCATGGGCGGCGTCGTCGGCCGGCTGCTCCACGAGTTCGCGGTCGTGATCACCGCCTCGGTCCTTGTGTCGGGCTTCGTCTCGCTGACCCTCACGCCCATGGCGTGCAGCCGGTTCCTCAGGCCGCCGGGCGCCTCGCACGGGCGCCTCTACGCCGTCTCCGAGCGCTTCTTCGAGGGTATGCTCCGCACGTACGACCGCTCGCTCCGGTGGGTGCTGGCCCACCGGCGCCTGACGATGGCCGTCATGCTCCTGACCTTCGTCCTGACCGCCTGGCTCTTCGTGGTCATCCCGAAGGGCTTCATCCCGACCGAGGACACCGGGCAGATCTTCGCGTTCACCGAGGCGTCGCAGGACATCTCGTTCGACGCGATGAGGGAGAAGCAGCGCACGGCGGCCGCGATCGTCATGCAGCAGCCCTACGTCGACCAGATCATGTCGTCGATCGGCGCCTCCGCGATCAACGTGGTCCCGAACACCGGGCGCATCTTCATCCGCCTGAAGCCGCGCGCGGAGCGCCCGCCGGCCGACAAGATCATCGAGGACCTCCGGCCCAAGCTCGGGGCGATCCCGGGCTTCAGGGTGTACCCGCAGAACCTCCCGACGATCAGGATCGGCGGCAGCCTCACGAAGGCGCTCTACCAGTACACGCTCCAGGCCACCGACCTGCAGGAGCTCTACCGCTGGGCGCCGATCCTCTTCGACAAGATGCGGACGCTCCCGGGCTTCACGGACGTCAACACCGACCTCCAGATCGCGAGCCCCCAGATCACCGTGGACATCGACCGCGACAAGGCCTCGGCGCTCGGCGTGACCGCCGAGCAGATCGAGAACGCGCTCTACGACGCCTACGGCTCGCGCCAGGTCTCGACGATCTATACCCCGACGAACCAGTACTGGGTCATCCTGGAGCTCGACCCTCGGTACCAGCGCGATCCGACCGAGCTCTCGCTCCTCTACGTGCGCTCGCAGTCGGGGAAGCTCGTGCCGCTCGCCTCCGTGGCGCGCCTCACGCCGACGATCGGTCCGCTCACGATCACGCACCTGGGCCAGCTCCCGGCGGTGACGATCTCGTTCAACCTCCAGCCCGGCGTCTCACTGAGCGAGGCCGTCGCGGAGGTGCAGAAGGTCCAGCGCGAGCTGCGGCTCCCGGCCACGATCGTCGGGAGCTTCCAGGGCACCGCGCAGGCGTTCCAGGCGTCGCTCAAGGGCCAGGGGCTCCTGCTGGTCGTCACAATCCTGGTGATCTACCTCGTGCTGGGCATCCTCTACGAGAGCTTCGTCCACCCGCTGACGATCCTCTCCGGGCTGCCGTCGGCGGGCGTCGGCGCGCTCCTCACGCTGATGCTCTTCCGGCTGGAGCTCAACGTCTACGGCTTCGTCGGGATCATCATGCTGGTGGGCATCGTGAAGAAGAACGCGATCATGATGATCGACTTCGCGCTCGAGGCCGAGCGCGCGGGCGCCACGCCGCGGGACGCGATCTACAAGGGGTGCCTGCTCCGGTTCCGGCCGATCATGATGACGACGATGGCCGCGCTCCTCGGCACGCTTCCGATCGCGCTCGGCATCGGGGCGGGCGCGGACGCGCGGCGCGCGCTCGGGCTCGCGGTCGTCGGCGGCCTGCTGCTCTCGCAGCTCCTCACGCTCTACATCACGCCGGTGCTCTACATCTACATGGAGTCGGCGCAGAAGGCCCTGTCGGCGCTCGGCGCGCGCGTCCGCCGGCGCACGCCGGCTCTGGGCCGCGCGGGCTGAGCCCGGCGCGGGCCTAGCCCGTCAGCTGGAGCCCCCACAGTCCGCGTGCCCGAACGCGTAGCGGTCGAGCAGCACGCCCACGTCGCGCGCGCCGCGGACGGGCGCGTGGCAGGCGGCGCAGAGCGATCCGTCGCGCTCCCAGCGCTCGCGGCACGCCCGGCACGCGGCGATGTCGTCGCGCCCCCGGAGCCGCAGGGCCTCGCGCCTCGCGATCAGGCGGTCACACAGCACGCAGGGCACCTTGCCGAATCCGAACATGGCGGCCTCCTTTTCCGGGGGAGGCTACGCGCGCGGCGTGAGAGGGCGATGAGACCTGGATGAGATTCTTCTTACGGGCCCGGGCCCCGCGCGGGGGTCGACGCGCCTAGTCGAGCGGCGGCCGGCGGCCGGCCCACGGGCGCGCCGCCTCGAACGCGGCCGACGCCTGGAGCACGGTGAGGTCGGCGAAGCGGCGGCCGACGATCTGGAGCCCGACGGGCAGACCGCCCGGGGTGAACCCGGCGGGCACGGTGGCCGCGGGCTGGCCCGTGAAGTTGAACGGATAGCTGAACGACGCCCAGCCGAGCCAGTCCCACGCGTGCTGCGGCCAGTCGGCCGGATTGATCCGCCCGACGGGGAGCGCCGGGACGGACGTCGTCGGCGTCAGGAGAAGCGTGTACTTCTCGAAGAGCGGCCGCACGGTGTCCCAGAACGCGAACTTGCGGCCGCGCGCCTCGACGTAATCGGTGACGCTGTAGCGGAGCCCGTCCTCGATGCACGCGACGAGCCCAGGGTCCATCCGGTCCCGCCACTCCGCGAGGTACGGGGCGTAGTTCCCCGCCTCGTGGGCGCTCCACATGCACCGGATCAGGTCGTGCGTGTCGGCGAAGCCGGGCCGCACCTCCTCGACGGCGCAGCCGAGCTCCTCGAAGACGCGCGCCGCGGCCTTCACCACCGCGGCGACCTCCGGGTCCACGCGGAGCCCGCCGAGGTCGGGGCTCCACGCGACGCGGAGCCCCTTCACCCCCGCGCGGAGCTTGCCGACGTAGTCGTCGGGGACGCCCTCGAGCGACGTCCGGTCCGATTCGTCGGGACCGGCCATGACCGCGAGCATCAGGGCGGCGTCGGCCACGGTCCGCGTCATCGGCCCGACGTGCGAGGTGTAGTCGCTGTTGGAGACGGGCCACATCGGGACGCGGCCGTAGGTCGGCTTGAGACCGTAGATGCCGCAGAAGCCCGACGGGATGCGGATCGAGCCCGCGCCATCCGACCCCTGATGGAGGGGGCCGAGCCCGGCGGCCGCGGCCGCCCCGGCTCCGGCGCTCGAGCCTCCCGTCGTCGTGCCGAGGTTCCACGGGTTCCGCGTGATGCCCGTCAGCGGGCTGTCGCCGATCGCCTTCCAGCCGAACTCCGGTGTAGTGGTCTTGCCGAGCATGACGCCGCCGGCGTCCGTCAGGCGGCGCACGAAGGGCGCGTCCACGTCGGGCACGCGCTCGGCGAAGATGAACGAGCCCGACATGGTCCTGACACCCTTCGTCAGGTGGAGGTCCTTGATCGAGAACGGGATGCCGTGGAGCGGGCCGAGCGGGCGGCCCTGCATCACCGCGGCCTCGGCCGCGCGCGCCGCCGCCAGCGCGGCGTCGGCCGTGAGCGTGCAGAACGCGTTGAGCTTCGGGTCGAGCCGCTCGACGCGCTCGAGGACCGCGCGCGTGAGCTCGACGGGCGAGAGCTTCTTCGCGCGGATGAGCGCCGCGAGGTCGGTGGCCGGCGTGTAGCCGAGGTCCGCCGCGGTCACTTCTTCGAGATCAGGAAGCGCCCGAGCGCCAGGTGCGGGAGGCCCGAGCGCTCGAACGTGTCCACGGCGTCCTCGGCCGAGCACACGAGCGGCTCGCCGTGGAGGTTGAACGAGGTGTTGAGCACCGCGCCGATCCCGGTCCGCGCCTCGAACTCGCGGATCACCCGGTGGTACCCCGGGTTCCACGCCTCGTCGACGATGTGGGCGCGCGCCGTCCCGTCCTGAGGATGGAGCGCGGCCACGATCTCGTCGCGGCGCTTCGGGTTGGTCGGGAAGGCGAGCATCATGTAGGGCGAGGCGAGGCCCTTCGGGTTCACGAGGTAGTCGGCCTCGCGCTCGCGCAGCACCGAGGGCGCGAAGGGCATCCAGAAGTCGCGGTTCTTGATCATCCGGTTGATGAGCCCGACGACGCGGTGGTCGGCGGGGTTCGCCAGGATGGAGCGGTTGCCGAGCGCGCGCGCGCCGAACTCCATGCGCCCGGCGCAGCGCGCGACGACGCCGTCGGCGACGAGCAGCTCCGCGATCTTCTCCTCCATGCGCGCGGGCTCGCTGACACGATGGCGAGCGGCGAGGTCACGCGTTCGGATCACGGCCTCCGCGTCGGCATCGTCCACCGAGGTCCCGAGATACGCGGGGCCGAGGGGCCGCGGCGCGGGCGCCGTCCCCCGCGCCGCGCAGAGCTCCAGATAGCCGAGGTACGCCGCGCCGATCGCGTTCGATTCGTCGCCGCACGACGGGAAGACGAAGAGGTCCGACACCCAGGGCTCCTCCGCGAGGAGCATGTTCGCCTTCACGTTCATGAAGACGCCGCCGCCCAGCGCCAGCCGCTCGGCGCCGTAGCGCTGGCGCGCGAGCCGTGCCCACGCGAGGAGCGCCTCCTCGAGCAGGCGCTGCGCGCCGCCGGCGATCGCGTCGAACCGGTGACCGAGGGTCGCCGCGAGGAGCGTCCGGTAGAGCGGGCCCCGCGTCTTCCACTCGAAGCGGCACGGCGCGGCCGGGGCGAAGTCGAAGACCGTGCGGAGGGCCGCCAGCGCGCTCTCGGCCGCTCCCGCCGGTGCGTAGGGTGCCAACCCCATCACCTTGTACTCGTGCTCGCCGGGCTTCATGCCGAGGAGGAGCGTGACGAGCGTGTAGAAGGAGCCGAGCGAGCCCGGACCGCTCCGGGTGGCCTCGCGGCGCTCGAGCGCGGTCGCGCGCGCCGCCGAGATCGTCGCACAGAGGCCGTCGCCCGAGTTGTCGTTGGTGAGGACGAGCGCCTCGCGGCCGCCGAACGGCGAGCCGAAGTACGCCGCCGCCGCGTGGCAGGTGTGGTGGTCTACGATGCGCACGCGCTCCGCGGGGACGCCGAGGTGGCCGGTCACGAACGCGCGCCGCTCGGCGTCTCCGAGCGGCGCCTTGCCGGGCGCCGGATCGAGGAGGCCGAGTCGCGCGCCGAGCTTGCGCGCGCGCCCCGAGAGCCCGCGCCGCGGCGCCTCGAGGCCGACGCCGTAGTAGCGCCGCCGGTACGCCTCGTCGCGCATGATCCGGTTCATCCACTCGTAGGCCGGGATGCGCGTCCCTCCGAGGACGACGAGGTCGATCGCACCGCGGTCCAGACCGAGCTCGCGAAGCAGCGCGTCGATCGCGCGCCGGGGATAGCCCGCGTCGTTCTTCAGCCGCGAGAAGCGCTCCTCGGAGGCGCCCCCGACGACAGCGCCGTCGCGCAGGATCGCGGCCGTCGCACAGTGGGTCTCGCTGATCCCCAGGACGATCATCCGCGACGATGATAGCAGCAAACGTTCTACTGCCTGCCGGGCACGAGGCGGAGCGAGCCCGCCTGCACGACGACTGCCGCCACCACGGCGGCGGCGAAGGCGGGCCCGACGCCCGCCCTCGGGAGCAGGGCGGCGAGGACGACGAAAAAGCCGGCGAACGAGAAGAGCCCGAGCAGCAGCCCCCGCAGCACCTGGATCGCCGACGCCGGCCCTTCCTGGCGGTGGGCGAAGACGGTGAGGATCGCGGCGTACAGAGGGAACGTCGCGAGCAGGCCGCTCAACCGGGGACCCAGCGCGGGCGCCGCCTCGGTGAGCGCGAGCACGAGCCCCGTCGTCACCGCCATGCGCACCGGGATGTCCCAGCGCGGCGGCGGCGGCGCGGCGCCGCTCGGCGCGTCCCGGGGCATCAGGCGAAACGCCAGGGCGAGCGCCCCGACGACGAGGGGGAGCAGCCAGGCGAGCGTGAGCGCCGAGCGCTGGAGCACGAGCCCGAACGCCCCGAACACCAGGCAGCTCGCCGACAGCGCGAGCGGCCACGGGCCGCGGACGGCGAGGCGTCCGTACGCGAGGCAGAACGCGGCCTCCGCGAGGGCCCCGGCGAGCGACCCGAGCGCGGCGCCGGCGGCGAACGTCGCGCCCTGCTCCCAGGCCAGGAAGAAGACGACCGGGCCCGACGTGAGCGGCAGCCCGACGAGCCAGCCGCTCACGGCGTGGCCCCACCGGCGGCCGGCGACGCTCGCCGCCCCGATGAGGGCCGGCGTCAGGACGAGCTTGAGGGCGAGGCTGTCCAGCGGGGCTAGCCGCGGACGGTCTTCATGACGTCCTCATTCCGGAAGACGTCCTGCGGGTTCCCCTGGAAGATGATTTCGCCGCGATCGATCGCGTAGAGACGGTCGGCCACGCGCGTCGCGTTGACGAGATTCGACTCGGCGATCAGGAGGGAGATGCCCATCGCCTTGATCGCCTTCACCGCCTCGATGAAGCGCGTGACGACCACGGGCGCCAGCCCCTCGAACGGCTCGTCGAGGAGCAGGGTGGAAGGCCCGAGCGTCATCGCGCGCGTGATCGCGACCATCTTCTTCTGGCCCCCGGAGAGGTGGAGGCCCCGACGCGCCATGAACTCGCGGACCTCCGGGAAGACGGCGAAGACGCGCGCGTCGGCGTCGGCGCCCCGCGCCGCGTCCGGGCGGGCGAGCCACGACGTGATCTGGAAGTTCTCCGTCACGGACAGGTCCGGGAAGATCCCGCAGTCCTCCGGCGCGTAGCCGATGCCGAGGAGCGCGCGCCGGTGCGCCGGCAGGCGCGTGATGTCGCGGCCGCCGAACGTGACGCGCCCGGAGCGCACCGGCAGGAGTCCCATGATGCTGTCGATCGTCGTCGTCTTGCCGGCGCCGTTCCGGCCGACGAGGCAGACTGCCTCGCCGTCGCCGACCCGGAGCGACACGTCGCGCAGGATCTGCGCCGGCCCGCGGAAGGTGTTGATACGCTCGAGCTCGAGCATCAGCGCCCCTCCCCCATCAGCCCCTCCCCCATCAGCCCCTCCCCGTCGTCCCGATG
>DATFVL010000300.1 GCA_035260325.1 Candidatus Methylomirabilota bacterium
CGTGTCGCCGAGCCACGAGCCGAGGTCGCGGATGTCGCAGAGGAGGAAGATCGGCGCCAGGTGGTGGAGGAGATACGTCACCGCGCGCAGCCCGTCGATCAGCTCCTCGCGCGAGGGGCTCACGCGCGCGATCGTCTCCGGCGCCACGGTGAGCCACACCGCCGTCGTCTGCATCTCCTGCTGCGGCAGCTCCACCTCGCCCGAGCCGACGTTCTCGAGCGTCCCCAGCTTGATCTTCTTGAAGCCCACGACCTTCTCGGCCACGAGCACCTCGCCCTGCTCGGCGAGGTACGCCGGGCGCGCCTCGTCGGCGAGGCGCTGGAGGATCCAGACACCCTTGGCGCCGATCGCGTCGGTGAAGTAGTCCACCCGGACGCGCTTGACGTAGGCGACCTTCTCCTCGTCCTCGCGGAAGTGGAGCTCCTGCACCTCGTACGGCTCGCTCTCCACGAGGTAGATCGCCTTCGGGTGGATCGTGGCGAACGCGCTCCCCCAGTCCACCTCGGCGATGATCTGGCGCCGCTTGGTCTGCGTCGCGTCGCGCGCCGTCGTGTCGATGACGAGGAAGTTGTCGCTCGTGACGGTGCGGAGCGAGATGTGGTCGGCCGGGTAGGTCTCCGAGGCCCAGTGCCAGTGGGAGCCCGCGTGGTGGAGCACGCCCTCGTCCTCGAGCGCCGCGAGGAAGCGCCGCACGTCCAGCTCCCCGAACGCCTCCGCGTCCGCGATCGGCAGCTCGAATGCGGCGCACTTCAGGTGGTTGACCAGGATGAAGGGGTTGTCGGGATTCACTCGGGCGTGCTCGGGGGGCGTGCCGAAGAGGTAGTCCGGATGCGTGACCATGAACTGGTCGAGCGGCGCGCTGGTCGCGACGAAGACCGCCGCGGAGGAGCCCGACCGACGCCCCGCGCGCCCGGCCTGCTGCCACAGCGAGGCGATGGCGCCGGGGTAGCCGGCGAGCACCGCCACGTCGAGGTGGCCGATGTCGACGCCGAGCTCGAGCGCGTTCGTCGAGACGACGCCGAGCACCTCGCCCTCGCGGAGCCCCTTCTCCACCTCCCGGCGGCGCGTCGGCAGGTAACCGCCGCGGTAGCCGCGGACGATCCCGCTGTCGCCCGTCTTGTCGGCGACGCCCTGCTTGATCGAGGCGAGCAGGACCTCGGTGGCGAGCCGGCTCTGCGCGAACACGATCGTCGCGACCCTCTCGCGGAGGAAGCGCAGTGCGAGCCGCGCCGCCTCGCCGAGGTACGGCGCCCGGATACCGAGCTCCGGGTTCACGACGGGCGGGTTGTAGCAGAGGAACGTCTTGTCGCCCGTCGGCGCGCCGCTCTCCGCGATCTCCTCGACCGGGGCGCCGGTGAGCCGGCGCGCCAGCTCGCCCGGGTTGGCGATGGTCGCCGAAGCCATGATGAACTGCGGTGCTGCGCCGTAATGCCGGCAGATGCGGGCGAGGCGCCGCAGCACGTTGGCGAGGTGCGAGCCGAAGACGCCACGATAGGCGTGGAGCTCGTCGATCACGACGTAACGGAGGTTCTGGAAGAGCGCGGCCCACTTCGTGTGGTGGGGCAGGATCCCGGAGTGGAGCATGTCGGGGTTCGTCAGGACCAGGTTCGCGCGCGCCCGGACGGCGCGGCGCGCGTCCTGGGGCGTGTCGCCGTCGTACGTGAACATCCGCATCTCGGGAAGGCTCTTGGCCAGCGCCTCCAGCTCGGCGAGCTGGTCCTGGGCGAGCGCCTTCGTCGGGAAGAGGTAGAGCACGCGCGCGTCGGGCTGCTGCAGGAGGGACTGCAGCGCGGGGAGGTTGTAGCAGAGGGTCTTGCCCGAGGCGGTCGGCGTGACGACGACGACGTGATGCCCCTTCTCGACCAGCGCCCACGCGCGCGCCTGGTGCGAGTAGAGGTCGTGGATCCCGCGCTGCCGGAGCGCGTCGGCGATGCGCGGATCGAGCGACGGCGGGAAGGGCACCAGGGCCGGAGGGCGGGGGGCGAAGTGACGGGTCGCCGTGATGCACGGTCCCGTCGACGGTGAGGTCAGCAGATCGTCGAGGATCCGGCCGAGCATCGCGCCAACTCTAGCACGGCCGGCGGACCCGGACCGACGACTACTTCAACATTTTCGCGTAGGCCTCGGCGTTGAACCCGACGAGCAGCGTCCGGCCCACCCGGAGCGTCGGCGCCCGGAGCCCTCCGGTCGGCCCCAGCAGGAGCCCGAGCAGCTCCGCCCGGCCCGGCCGCGACGTCGTGAGGTCCACGTGGAGGGCCTTCTGGCCCCGGGCCACCCAGAGGGCGTCCACGTCCTTCGTCACGGCGAGCGCCGCCTCGCCCCTGATCGGCGACTTCCGCGTGTCCACCTGCTCGACCACCGCGATCTTCTGCTTCGCAAGGAACTCTTGCGCCCGGCCACAGGAGTTTCAGCCTTTGCGGTGGTAGCTCCAGTCGACCTTCGGCATGCGCGTATCATAACAGGCGATGCGCCCCGCCCACTGGCTGCCCCCCGTCGCCTGGATGGCGGTGATGTTCTGGGTCTCGACGGACTCGGGGAGCGGCGAGCACACGAGCCGGATCCTGCTGCCGCTGCTCCGCTGGCTCCTGCCGTGGGCGACGCCGGAGGCGCTCGACGCCGCCCACCTGCTCCTGCGCAAGAGCGCGCACGTCACCGAGTACGCGATCCTCGCCGCGCTCTGGTTCCGCGCGTTCCGTCGCGGCCGGAACCTGGCGCCGCGGGTGGCCGCCTGGAGCGCCCTCCTGATCAGCGTCGGCTGGGCGGCGCTCGACGAGTGGCATCAGTCGTTCGTGCCGTCGCGGACCGCCAGCCTCACGGACGCCCTCCTCGACAGTGCGGCCGCGGCGCTCGCCGCGTGGATCGCCGTCCGGGGCTGGCGCGCCGCGCTCGACGGCGCGACGACCGCGCTCCTCTGGCTCGCCGCCGTGGGCGGCGCCGCCGCGCTCGCGCTCGACCGCTGGGCGGGCGCGTCGTCCGGCGCGCTCTGGCTGTCGACGCCCGCCGCCGTCGCTCTGTTGTTTGCGCGCTCTCGACTCCGCCGGAAGCACGACGTCGCCGGGAGCGGGAGGGCGCGGGGGCTGGGGGCGCTCGGAGACCCGTAGCTTCTGGGCGTCGCTCCGGCGCCGACCGCGTCAGCGGGGCCCGCGCTTCAAGAGCTAGCGTGGTCGAGGAGGGCCGCGCGGCCCCGAGCCCTGACGCTCGCGGTGCCGTCAGACGTTGAGGCGCGGGTCGAGCGTGTCGCGCAATCCGTCGCCGAAGAGGTTGATCCCGAGCACGGTGAAGAGGATCGCGAGGCCGGGAAACGTCGCGAGCCACCACGCCGTGGAGATGTAGACGCGGCCGTCGGCCAGCATGCCGCCCCACGTCGGCGTCGGCGGCTGCACGCCGAGGCCGAGGAACGAGAGCGCGGACTCGATCACGATGACGCGCGCCATGTCGAGCGTCGCCACGACCAGCCAGGGCGTGAGCGCGTTCGGCAGGATGTGCCGCAGGAGCACCCGGCCGTCGCGGCTCCCCAGGGCGAGCGCCGCCTGGACGAACTCGCGCTCGCGGAGCGAGAGCACCGAGCTGCGCACGATGCGCGCGTAGACGACCCAGCTCGACACCCCGATCACGACGATGATGACGGGCAGGCTCGGCCCGAGCACGCCGATGACGGCGATCGCGAGCAGGATGAACGGGAAGGCGAGCTGGATGTCGGCGAGCCGCATGAACACGTCGTCGACGCGCCCGCCGAAGTAGCCGGAGAGGAGCCCGACGCTCATGCCGAGCAGCCCCGAGATCGCCACGGCGGCGAACCCGACCATCAGCGCGGGGCGCGCGCCGAAGACGATCCGCGCGAGGATGTCGCGCCCGAGGTGGTCGGTGCCCAGCGCGTGGACCCGCCCCGCGGGGTCCTGCGACCCGGGCGGCGCCAGGCGGTGGGTGATGTCCTGCTCGATCGGGTCCCACCCCACGAGCCACGGCGCGCCGAGCGCCGCGACGAGGACCAGCGCCACGACCACGAGGCCGAAGAGCGCCGTGCGGCGGCGCGCCAGGCGGCGCAGGAACGCGACCCACTCGCGCCGCGCGGGCGCGCGCTCGACGGGCAGCGCGATGGCGCGGGCGGGGACGCTCATCTGAACCGGATCCGCGGGTCGAGGTACGTGTAGAGCATGTCCACGACCAGGTTGACGAGAACGAACGTGGAGGAGAGCAGGAACACCGCGGCCTGCACGACGGGGTAGTCGCGGTTGTAGATCGCCTGCACCGACAGCCGCCCGACGCCCGGCCACGCGAAGATCGTCTCGGTGATCACGGAGCCGCCGAGGAGCGTGCCGAGCTCGATCCCGACGATCGTCACGATCGGGATCGCGGCGTTCTTGAGCGCGTGCTTCCAGATGACGGGCGGGTTCGACACGCCCTTGGCCCGCGCCGTCCGGATGTAGTCCTGGTTCAGCACCTCGAGCATCCCCGAGCGCGTGAGCCGCGTGATGCGCGCGGTGGTGAAGAGCCCGAGCGTGACCGCCGGGAGCACGAGGTGCTCGAGCCCGCCGCGGCCCGAGGACGGCAGCAGGTTGAACTGCACCGAGAACACGAGGATCAGCATGATGCCGAGCCAGAAGGTCGGCATCGACTGGCCGAGGAGCGCGACGACCGTGGACGCGTAGTCGACGAGGGTGTTGCGCCGCACCGCCGACACGATGCCCGCAGGGATCGCGAGCGCGAGCGCGATCAGGAGCGCCGAGCCCGCGAGCTCGAACGTCGCCGGCATCCGCTCGACCACCAGGGCGAAGGCGGGCTCGCCGTGGCGCACCGACTGGCCAAAGTCGCCGCGGAGCGCGCCGCCGAGAAACCGCCCGTACTGGACGAGGAAGGGGTCGTTGAAGCCCATCGCCTCGCGGAAGCGCTCGACGTCCTCCGCGCTCGAGTCCGGCGGCAGCAGCACCAGGGCGGGATCGCCCGTGAGGTAGAGGATGAAGAACACGACGAAGGAGACGCCGAGCAGCACCAGCAGCGACTGGAGCAGCCGGCGTGCGAGGTAGACCCTCATCCGCGCGACAGCCGCGCCACCGCCTCGATGTGCGGCGTCTGCGGGAACATGTCCACGGGCTGGACCCACTCGAGCCGGTACCCGCGGCGAACGAGGTCGCCGAGGTCCCGCGCGAGCGTCGCCGGATTGCACGACACGTAGACGATCCGCGCGGGCCCGAGCGCGGCGAGCGCCAAGAGCGCCTTCGGGTGGAAGCCGGCCCGGGGCGGATCGGCGACGACGACCTCCGCGCGCACGCCGTCCCGGACGAGGGTCGGCAGCACGTGACGCACCTCGCCGGCGAGAAAGGTGCAGTTCTCGATCCCGTTCGCGCGCGCGTTGCGCACGGCGTCGGCGACCGCGGCGGCCGCGACCTCGATCCCGTACACCCAGCGGCAGCGGCGCGCGAGGAGGAGGCTGATCGCGCCGGTGCCCGAGTAGAGGTCCAGCGCCGTCTCGCCGCCGGCGAGCGCGCACGCCTCGTCGACCACGCCGAACAGGCGCTCGGCCTGCACGGTGTTGGTCTGGAAGAACGAACCCGCCGACACCTGGAACGTGAGCCCGCCGAGCGACTCGCGGATGTGGTCGCGCCCGACGAGCAGGTGCTCCTCCGTCCCGACGGCGACCGACGCCTTCTTGGCGTTGACGTTCAGCACGACGCTCGCCGTCGCGGGCACGCGCGCGCGGAGGCGCTCGGCGATGGGCCCGAGCGCCTCGACGTCGGGCGCCGAGGCCACGATGTTGACCATCGCCTCACCGGTGCGGCGCCCCTCGCGGAGCGACACGAACCGGAGGAGCCCCTGCCCGGACGCCTGGTCGTACACGGAGAGCGTGCGCGTCTCGCGGCGGAGCCCGTCGAGCAGCCGGTTCATCGTCTCCGACTGCAGGAGGCAGCGCTCGATGTCGAGGACGACGTCGTAGCGGTCGGCCTCGTGCAGGCCCACGACGGGCGCGCCCGCCGCCTCCGCGACGGTGAACTCCATCTTGTTGCGGTAGCCGTACGGCTCGGGCGCCGCCAGGATCGGGCGGAGCTCGAACGCGCCGAGGCCGCCCAGGCGCTCGAGGCAGTCGCGCACCTGCTTCGCCTTGAACGCGAGCTGCGCCGGGTACGCGACGTGCTGGAGCCGGCAGCCGCCGCAGCGCCCGAAGTAGGGGCACGGCGCCTCGACCCGGTCCGGCGAGGGGGTCTCGACCGCCTCGATCGCGGCCCGGCCGAAGCGCGAGCGGGACTCGTCGAGCTTCACGCGGAGGCGGTCGCCCGGCACGCCCCCGCGCACGAAGACGACGTAGCCGTCCACCCGCCCGACGCCCTCGCCACCGAACGCGAGGTCGTCGATCGTGAGCTCGAGCGAGTCGCCGCGGCGCGGTTTCGCCATGACCGAGGCCACTATAAAGGACTTCGACGCCCGGAGCCACCGGGCGCGCACGGTTACTCGCGGCTCTCGCAACAACAAGGTATGATAGTGAATCCATGAGGGCCCGAGCGCCGCGCGCCGTCGCCGACCTGCTCGCCACCGCCGTCCCCGGGCTCCGCGAGCGGCTGCTCGAGGTGGACGTGCGCCGCGCGTGGTCCGCGGTCGTCGGCGCCGACCTCGCGCGGCGATCGCAGCCCCAGTCGCTCTCCGGCGGATGTCTCACCGTGGCCGTGGACAACTCGCCCTGGCTCCAGGAGCTGACGCTGCGCTCGGGTGAGCTCGCCGAGCGCCTGCGCGGGCGGTTTCCGGAGATCCGCTCGCTGCGCTTGGTCCTCGGCACGCTCGGAGCACCCGAGGGCCGGCCGCGGGAGCGCGCGCGGGCGGCCGTCCCGCTCGACGCCGCCGCCCGGCGCGCGATCGACGACGCGGCCGCCGCCATCCCGGACGAGACGCTCGCGGCCGCCGCGCGGCGCCTCCTGACGAAGGCCTGGCGGTTCCCGCGGGAGCGAGGTGCAGCCCGATGATCCGGCGTCTGCTCGGCCGAGTGGGCGTGGTCCTGGCGGGCTCGGCGCTCGCCGCGTGCGCGACGGGCGGGGCGGCGATCAGCCCGGGCGAAGATCTGGCGCGGTCGGCGCCGCTGCCGCCGGACCCGCAGGGCGAGGCGTACTACCACTTCTCCGTCGCGCAGATGGCCGCGCAGGGCGGGCGCTTCCACGACGCGATCCCCGCCGTCCGCGAGGCGATCAAGCGCGACCCGACGTCGTCTTTTCTCTGGACGACGCTCGCCCAGTGGCTCGTCCGCACCGAGCAATACGACGAGGCCGTCGCGGCCGCCCGGCGCGCGATCGAGCTCTCGCCGGGCCAGGCCGCCCCGCACCTGACGCTCGCCGAGCTCCTGCGCGCCCAGAAGAAATACGAGGAGGCGGAGGCGGAGATCGAGAAGGTCATCGTGCTCAACCCGGACGCCGAGGATCCCTACCTGATGCTCGCGCGCTACCAGGTCGAGCAGAAGGCGTACGAGCGCGCGCGCAAGACGCTGCTCCGCCTCGTGGCGAAGCAGCCGCGCCAGGCGCAGGCGCGCTTCCTGCTCGGCCGCCTCGCGATCGAGACCGAGAGCTGGGACGAGGCCATCACGGAGCTGCAGGCCGCGGTGGACCTCGACCCCAACCACGACGGCGCCTGGACCGCGCTCGGCTACGTGTACGAGACTCGGCGCAAGGGCGAAGAGGCCGTCGAGATCTACCGGCGCGCGGCGAAGTCGAACCCGGACAACCCGGCGTTCGTCGAGCGCCTCGGCGACCTCCTCATCCGGCTCGGCCGCTTCAAGGAGGCGCAGGAGGAGATCGAGGCCCTCGCCGAGGTCGTCCCCCGCGACGCGCGCGTCTGGATGAAGCTCGGCGCCGTCTTTTACGAGCAGAAGCTCTGGGACAAGGCCGCCGACGCCTTCCGGCGGGCGGTCGCGCTCGAGCCCTCGAACCTCCGGGCGCGCTACTTCCTCGCCACGACCTACATGGACGCGGGCAAGGACGCCGAGGCGCGCGCCGAGCTCGAGCGCATCCTCCGCGTGGACCCGCGCTCGATCGACGCGCGCGTGCAGCTCGGGTTCCTCCTCGGCCGGACGAAGCACTTCGACGAGGCGATCGCGATCCTCCGCGAGGCGGTGAACATCGAGCCGAAGCGGCCGGAGCTCTTCCTCTACCTCGGCAGCGCCTACTTCCGCGCCAAGCAGTACGAGCGCGCGATCGAGGCCCTCCAGGAGGGCCTCACGCTCGACGAGAAGAACAAGGACCTCCACTTCCAGCTCGGCGTCGTCTACGAAAAGCAGACCAAGTTCGACGACGCCGTGCGCGCGTTCCGCCACGTGATCACGCTCGATCCCAAGCACGCCGAGGCCTACAACTACGTCGGGTACATGTACGCCGAGAAGGGCCAGAACCTCGACGAGGCGGTCCAGCTCATCAACAAGGCGCTGGCCCTCGAGCCCGAGAACGGCTACTTCATCGACAGCCTGGGGTGGGCGTACTACCAGCAGGGCCGTTACCCCGAGGCGCTGACGGAGCTCAAGCGCGCCGTCGAGAAGGCGAAGGAGCCCGACCCGGTCATCTACGACCACCTCGGCGACGCCTACTTGAAGAACGGCCTGCAGGACGAGGCCCTCACCGCGTGGGAGAAGGCCCTCCAGCTCGACCCGGCCCTCGACGGGGTCAAGAAGAAGATCGAAGACCTCAAGGACCGCGCGCGTCGGGTCAAGGGTGACCCCAAGGCGGCTCGGTAGCCTTCTCCTCGTCGCGCTCACCCTCGCCGGCGGCTGCGCGAGCGCGCCGCCGGCACGGCCGGTGTCCGCCGACGCCCGACACGCGCTCGACCTCCTCGACGAGCGCTGGCGCGAGTTCGCCGACCTCCGCGCCCTCGCCGACGTCTCCGTCCAGAAGGGCGGCGAGCGCCAGCGCCTCACGGGCGTGCTCCTCATCCGCGGCCCCGCCTCGCTGCGCCTCGAGGCGCTCTCGCCGTTCGGCCAGCCCTACCTCCTCGTCGTCGTCCACGAGGGCCGGCTCACGGCCTACGACGCGGCGAAGAACGAGGCGCTGGTCGGCCCGGCGACCGCCGAGACGATCGCCGGCGTGCTCGGCCTGCCGCTCGAGCCCGAGGACCTGGTCGCGGTGCTCGCCGGCCGCGCGGCGCCGCCCCGGGACCTGCGCGTCGCGGAGCTCTTGCCGCCCGACGGCGCCGGGCCGTCGCTCGACCTCATCGGCGGCGCCCAGCGCCGGCGCGTGTGGCTCGATCTCCAGACCGGCGAGGTGAGCCGGGTGGAGATCGGTGGGCGCATGTCCGTCGTGCTCACCTACCATCGCGACGGCAACACCCCACGCGGCTTCGACTTCAGCGCCGGCCGCGACTACGTGACCGGCTCCGTGATCTACCGGAACGTCGTGCTCGGCGCCGGCATCGATCCCGAACGCTTCACGCTCACGCTCCCGAAAGGGGCGAAAATACAGCGCATCCGTTGAAAGGCGCGCTCCGTGCGTGCTAATGTCTAGTCCCTTGTCGAAGCGGTCGGGGGGAGTCCGTCGGCTCGTGCTCAGCGCCGCGGCCAAGATCAACCTGGCCCTCGAGGTGCTGGGCAAGCGGTCCGACGGATATCACGAGATCGCCACGGTCCTGCAGGCCGTGGACCTCTCCGACCGGCTGGTGCTCGAGGACGCCGAGGTCCTGGAGCTCCACGCGAGCGCTCCCGCGGTGCCGTCCGACGGGACGAACCTGGCCCTCCGGGCGGCGCGGGCGCTGCGCGAGGCGGCGGGGACCGAGCGGGGCGTGCGGATCACGCTCGACAAGCGCATCCCGGTCGCCGCGGGGCTCGGCGGCGGCTCGACGGACGCCGCGGCGGCGCTCGTGGGCCTGAACCGCCTCTGGGGGCTCCGGTGGCCGGCGGCGCGGCTTGCGGAGGTCGCGGTCACGCTCGGGATGGACGTCCCGTTCTTCCTGCGCGGCGGCGCGGCGCTCGGGACGGGGCGCGGCGAGCGGCTCGAGCCCGTGACGTGCGGCGCGCTCGCACTGGTGCTCGTGCACCCGCGCGTCGGCGCGAGCACGGCGGAGATCTATGGGAGGGTGACCCCCGGGATGTATTCTGACGGCAGCCGCGCGCGCCGCATGGTGGCGGCGCTCCGGAGCCGGCGCCCGGCGACGATCGCCCAGAGCCTCTACAATGGGCTCGAGGGCGTGGCGGCGGCGCGGCATCCAGCCGTCGGTCAGATGGAGGCCGCGCTCCTCGCGGCCGGGGCGCTCGGGGCGGCGATGTCGGGAAGCGGGCTCACGGTGTTTGGCGTGGCGCGCTCGCTCGACCACGCGCGCCAGATCCGGGTGCGGGTGGCGCGGGCCTCGTGGGAGTGCTGGGCCGTGCGGACCCTGACGGGCCCGGCCATTCGTGTGAGGGGGTAGTGCGAGCCGCAAGCCGTTCGACGGCCGAGGGGAGCGGTTCAATGGTTCGGACACTGGGGCGTGGCCAAGCGGCAAGGCGCGGGACTTTGGATCCCGTATTCGGAGGTTCGAATCCTCCCGCCCCAACCATGCCTTTGAGCGAGGGTCGACGATGAGCTACGAGCTGAAGCTCTTCACGGGGAACGCGAACCGGCCGCTGGCCGAGGAGATCGCCCAGTACCTGCACGTGCCCATGGGCGACGCGGAGGTCTCGCGCTTCTCGGACGGCGAGGTCTACGTGCAGATCAACGAGAACGTCCGCGGCACGGACGTGTTCCTGATCCAACCGACGTGCCCGCCCGTGAACGACACGCTCATGGAGCTCCTGATCATGATCGACGCGGTCAAGCGCGCCTCGGCCCACCGGATCACGGCGGTGCTCCCCTACTACGGCTACGCGCGCCAGGACCGCAAGGTCCAGGGGCGCATGCCGATCAGCGCCAAGCTCGTCGCCGACCTGCTGGAGGCGGCGGGCGTCGACCGCGTGCTCGCGCTCGACCTGCACGCCGGCCAGATCCAGGGATTCTTCAAGGTCCCGGTGGACCACCTCTTCGCGGGCCCGGTCGTGATGATCGACTATCTCCGCAAGAAGGAGCTCCACGAGCCGGTCATCGTCGCCCCCGACGCGGGCGGTGTGGAGCGGGCGCGCGCGATCGCCAAGCGGCTCAACGCCGGCCTCGCCATCGTCGACAAGCGGCGCGAGGGCCCGAACTCCGCGGTCGCGATGCACCTGATCGGTGAGGTCCAGGGGTGCGACGCCGTCGTCATCGACGACATGGTCGACACCGCCGGCACGCTCGTCCAGGCCGTCGACGCGCTCGCGCGCGAGGGCGCGCGGCGCATCCTCGCCTGCGGCGTCCACGCGGTCCTGTCCGGCCCGGCGATCGACCGCATCATCGCGTCGCCGCTCGAGGAGGTCGTCGTCACCAACTCGATCCCCCTCGCCGAGGACAAGCGCGCGGCGGCGCGCATCACCGTCCTGAGCGTCGCGCCGCTGCTCGGCGAGGCGATCCGCCGCATCCACGACGAGGAATCCGTTTCGACCCTGTTCGTCTGAGCCCGACCCGGGAGGGAGTCGCACGATGGAGAGGCAGGAGCTGACGATCAAGCGGCGCGAGGCGACCGGCAAGCAGGCCGCCAAGCGCCTGCGCCGCGCGGGCGAGGTGCCCGCGGTCCTCTACGGCGGCGCCAGGCCGGAGGCGGTCACGGTGGACCCGAAGGCGGTCCTCCGGATGATCCACGGCCGCGAGGGCACCACGCAGCTGCTCACGCTCAAGGTGGACGGCGAGCAGGCCGGCGGAGCGCGGCTGGCGATCATCCGTGACCTCCAGTTCGACCCGGTCAGCGAGAGCCTGCTGCACGTGGACCTGCAGGAGGTCTCCGCCGACCGCGCGATCACGGTGCGGGTCGCCATCCGCACCGTGGGCGAGGCCGCGGGGGTGAAGGACCAGAACGGCATCCTCAACATCGTGCTCCACGAGCTCGACGTGTCCTGCCTGCCGACCGCGATCCCCGAGCGCATCGACGCCGACGTCACGGCGCTGATGATCGGCAACGTGCTGACCGTGGCGAGCCTCCAGGCGCCCGCGGGCGTGCGGATCCTCACGCCCGCCAACCAGGCGGTCGCGACGGTGGTGCCGCCGATGGCCGAGGAGGCGCCGGTGGCGGCGGCCGAGGTGGCGGCGGTGGTCACCGAGCCCGAGGTCCTCACGGAGCGCAAGCCGAAGGAAGCGGAGGCGGCGCCCGAGGAGGGCAAGAAGGCCCCGAAGAAGCCCGAGAAGGCCGAGAAGGAGAAGTAGCGGAGCCCCGCGCGCGTGGCCCACGCCGTGGTGGGGCTCGGGAACCCCGGAGCGGAGTACCGGGACACTCGCCACAACGTGGGCCAGCGCGTCGCCGATCTGCTCGCGAAGAGGCTCAAGAAGTCGTTCCGCCGCGACGGCCCCTCGCTGGTCGCGCGCGCCCGGTGGCGCGGCGAGCCCCTCTACCTGGTCAAGCCGCAGAGCTTCATGAACGTGAGCGGCCCGGTGGTCGCCCGGACGCTCGGCCGCCTCCGCGTCACGCCCGACGGGGTCGTGCTCGTCTACGACGACATCGACCTGCCGCTCGGCACCGTACGGGTCCGCATGAAGGGCAGCGCGGGCGGCCACAACGGGGTGCGCTCGGTCCTCGAGGCGCTCGGCACCCAGGAGATCCGGCGCGTGAAGGTCGGCATCGGCCGCCCCGCGACCCGCGACCAGGTCACCGACCACGTCCTCGAGCCGTTTGACCCCGACGAGCACGACGCCGTCGAGGCCGCCGTCGCCGAGGCCGCCGAGCGCGTCCTGGCGCTCGTGTCTGACTAGGACCTCGGCTCAGAAGAAGAGGAGCGTCACGAGGACGAACAGCGGCAGCAGCACGAGGCCGCTGTAGAGCATGTAGCCGAGGAAGCTCGGCATCCGGACGCCCTGTTCCTCGGCGATCGACTTCACCATGAAGTTCGGCGCGTTGCCGATGTAGGAGTTGGCGCCCATCGCCACCGAGCCGACGCTGATCGCGACCAGGATCGCCTCCGGGACGCCGACGATCTCCGCCGGGAGGCGAAGCCCCTGGCCGAGCGCCAGGAACGCGAGGTACGTCGGCGCGTTGTCGAGGACCGACGAGAGCAATCCCGACGCCCAGAAGAACTGCCACGGCGCGCGAACGCCGAGCTCGCCGCCCCGCAGGCGCAGGAGCTCGAGCGCCGGAATCATCGTGAGGAAGATCCCGAAAAAGATGACCGCCACCTCGACGATCGGAGACCAGGTGAAGCCGTTGGCGCGCCGCACCTCGCGCGGCGTCAGCCAGAGGGAGGCGCCCGCGAGGCCGAGGATGGCGGCCTCGCGCCACGGGGCGTGCAGGAACGCGACGGCGAGGACCATGCCCGCGAGCCCGAGCGCGTTGAGCGCCCCCCGAATGCGGAGCGGAGCGACCCGCGCGCGGTCGCGGCGGAGCGCCGCCAGGGGCTCGCGCGCGTACTCCCGCGTGTCCCACACGAGATAGAGGACGAGGAGCAGACCCACCATGAGAGCCCACTGCCGCCACAGGCCGAAGGTCCACGCGAAGGGCACGCCCTGCAGGTAGCCGAGGAAGAGCGGCGGGTCGCCGAGCGGCGTGAGCATGCCGCCGATGTTGGAGACCAGGAAGATGAAGAAGATGACGGTGTGCTTGACGCGCGTCCGCTCGCGATTGGTCTGAAGCAGCGGGCGGACGAGGAGCATCGAGGCGCCCGTCGTGCCCACAAACGAGGCGAGGACCGAGCCCGCGGCGAGGAAGCCCGTGTTGGTGAGCGGCGTCGCGACGAGGTCGCCGCGGAGCAGGATCCCGCCCGAGATCACGAAGAGGCCGGCCAGAAGGAGAATGAACGAGACGTACTCCTCGCCCATCGAGAGGAGCGCGCCGGGCCGGCGGACGGCGTAGAGCGCGAGGATCGGCAGGCCGAGCACGAGGGAGACCGCGAGCTTGTTGCGGTTCGACGCCCACCACGAGGGCGCCCGCAGCGGGCAGAGCGCGATCGCGAGCAGCATCGCGACGAACGGCAGGACGGCGGCGACGGGCGGTGGGCCCGCGGCGGTCACGGTCGAGCGTCCCCCCTGGGTCCGGGATCGGGTCGGACCAGTGTAGCAGCCCGCGCTCGATTGCCCCTGCCCCACCCGCGTGGTATATAGTTGATGTTTATCCAGCGGTCGCGGCCCGGAGGGGAGCGGAGTGACCAAGGTCGTCGTCGAGCCCGACGAGAGCGTCGAGAGCGCGCTCAAGCGCTTCAAGAAGCAGTGCGAAAAGACCGGGCTCCTGTCGGAGTTCAAGAAACGCCAACACTACGAGAAGCCCAGCGTCCGGCGGAAGCGCAAAGCCCTCGCCGCTCGCAAGAAGGCCCAGCGGCGCGAACGGATGTCCGATTAGCCGCTACACTCCCAGTGGCACCGCCGGCACTCCCGCGATCCGGGCCGGGAGCGAATGAGGCGTAGGGTGGAGGCAGGTCACATCTGGGAGCGCGGCACCGAGTGGAACGCGGTGCGCGCGCTCCTGGCTCACGAAGCACAGACCGAGATGGGTCGGGAACGGGCGACGGACGCGACCCCTCTCACCGAGCCCTCCGCCGTCCAGGCCGCCCTCGAGCTGACGCACCAGGCCCGGCTGGCGATCGCGACCTCGGG
This sequence comes from Candidatus Methylomirabilota bacterium, assembly GCA_035260325.1. NCBI lineage: Bacteria > Methylomirabilota (SeqCode) > Candidatus Methylomirabilota bacterium. The sequence continues at coordinate 14,574 of DATFVL010000300.1, forward strand.
TTCCCTTCCCCTCGACGGCGTCCCCGACATCCGCTCCCTCCTCGATCGGTGCCGCACCGCGGGGAGCGTTCTCGAGGGCGCCGAGCTGATCCAGATCCTCCCCGTGGTGGACGCGGCGCCGCGGCTCGCCGCGTACGGACGCTCCGTCCGCGCCGCGAGCCCCGACCTCGCCAAGCTGACCGACGACCTGCCCCGGCTGCCCGCGCTCGCCGACCGCCTGCGCGGGGCGCTCGACGGCGCCGGCGCGGTCACCGACGACGCGAGCCCGGCGCTCCGGCGCCTGCGGCGCGAGATCCGCGAGCGGCGACGGCGCGTCGCCGGGGAGCTCGAGCGCGCGCTCCAGGCGGAGGGCGCCGACCGGCTCTTCACCGACCGCTACGTGACGCTCCGCCACGGGCGCTACGTCCTGCCCGTCCGCGCCGAGGCGCGCGGGCGCGTCCGGGGCATCGTCCACGACCGCTCGCAGAGCGGCCAGACGCTCTTCGTCGAGCCCGCCGAGGTCGTCGAGGCGAACAACGACCTCGTCCAGGCCGTCCGCGAGGAGGAGCACGAGACCGCCCGCATCCTCGCCGAGCTGACCGCCGCCGTGCGCGAGCACGCCGACGACCTCGCGCGGCTCGTCGAGGCGATCGGTGAGCTCGACTGGGTCTTCGCGCGGGCCGCGGCCGCCGATCGCATGGGCGCCACGATGCCCGCGCTCGACGCCGACCGCACGGTCGCGCTCCGGAGCGCGCGCCACCCCCTGCTCCTCGCCCAGAGCTGGCGCGACCCGGCCCGGCCCGTCGTCCCCGTGGACATCGAGCTCGACGCCGAGCGGCCGCTCCTCGTCATCACCGGACCGAACGCCGGCGGCAAGACGATCGCGCTGAAGACCGCGGCGCTCCTCGCGCTCATGACGCAGGTCGGCTGCCACGTGCCCGCCGACGAAGGCTCGCGGCTGCCGGTCTTCACCGACGTCCACGCGATCGTCGGCGACGAGCAGTCCGTGGCCGAGAACCTCTCGACGTTCTCGGCCTTCGTCAAGCAGGTCCGCGAGGTCCTCGAGACGGCGGGCGAGCGCTCCCTGGTGCTCCTCGACGAGCTCGGCGCCGGGACCGACCCCGACGAGGGCGCGGCGCTCGCCCTGGCGATCCTCGAGACGCTCGCCGAGCGCGGCGCGCTCGTGATCGCCACGACCCACCTCGAGCCCCTCAAGGCCTTCGCCGCGACGCATCCGCGGGCGAAGAACGCGGCGGTCGAGTTCGACACCGCGACGCTCGCCCCGACCTTCCGGCTGCGCTACGGCCACCCGGGAAGGAGCTACGCGCTCGCGATCGCGGGCCGGCTCGGCCTGGCGCCCGAGCTGATCGCGCGCGCCGAGGCGCACCGCTCGCAGGACGCCGCGCGCATGAGCGAGCTGATCGCGTGGCTCGACGAGCACACGCGCTGCGAGGCCGAGCGCACGATCGCGCTCGAGCGCCGCGAGAGCGAGACCGCCGCGCGCCTCGCCGCCGCCCGCGAGGCGGAAGCCGACGCCCGGCGGAAGGCGAAGACGCTCCTCGAGCGCGCGAAGGCGGAGGCGACGGCGCTCCTGACCGAGGTCCGCCGGGCGCTGGCGTCCGAGTGGGACCGGTTGAAGCGCGCCGAGCGCTCCCGCGGGACGCTCGCCGCGGCGCGGCAGCGCGTGCGAGAGGTCGCGGCGCGGGTCGAGGCGCTCGCGCCGCCCGCCGGGCCGCCGGCCGAGGCGCCCGCGCGGCTCGCGCCGGGGGCGACGGTCGCGGCGGAGCATCTCGGAATCCACGGCGAGCTGGTCTCGATCGCCGGAAGCACGGCGACCGTCAGGTCCGGCTCGATCACCGTGCGCGTCCCCTTGGAGGCGTTGCGGCCGGCGGCGCCGAACACGAATGCGAATCGGCGGGGGGAGGGGGCGCCCTCCGTGCGAGCGTCGTTCCGAGCAAAGGAGCCCGCCCCGTCTCCCCGCCCCATCGCGCCTGAGATCCTGCTGCTCGGACGCACGACCGACGAGGCGCGCGACGCCGTCGAGCAGTACCTCGACGACGCGTTCCTCGCGGGGCTGCCCGCGGTCCGGCTCGTGCACGGCAAGGGCTCGGGCGCGCTCCGGAAGGCCGTGCGTGATCTCCTGGCGGCGCACCCCCTCGTCGAGTCGTTCCGCGACGGCGAGCCCTCCGAGGGCGGCACGGGCGCCACCGTGGCCGCGCTGAAAGTCTCCTGATGGCGTCCTACTCCCAGGCCGTGCTCGACGACATCCGCGCGGCCGTGGACGTGGTCGATCTCGTCAACCGCTACGTGAACTTGAGGAAGGCCGGCGCCAACTGGAAGGGTCTCTGCCCCTTCCACGCGGAGAAGACGCCGTCCTTCATGGTCAACCCCAAGAAGGGCATCTTCCACTGCTTCGGCTGCGGCGTGGGCGGCGACGTCTTCGGCTTCCTCATGCGCCAGGACAAGCTCTCCTTCCCCGAGGCCGTCCGCGCGCTCGCCAAGCAGGCGGGCACCGCGCTGCCGGAGGACCGCGGCGGGGCGGCCGGCGACGGCGGCCGCGAGGAGCTCTTCCGGGTGATGGGGCTCGCCGCGCGCTTCTACGCGGAGCACCTCTGGACGTCGGCCGGCGAGCGGGCGCGCGCGTACCTCGCCGGGCGGGGAATCGATCCCGAGGTCGCGAAGCGCTTCGGCCTCGGGTACGCCCCCGAGGCCTGGGACGCGCTGCTGAATTTCATGCGGGGCGAGCAGGTCGCCGAGGAGGCGCTCGTCACGACGGGCCTCGCGGTCCAGCGCGAGAACCGCTCCGGCGTCTACGATCGCTTTCGCGGCCGGCTCCTCTTCGCGATCCGCGACCTCCAGGGGCGCGTCGTCGCCTTCGGGGGGCGCGCCTTCGGTGACGAGCAGCCCAAGTACCTGAACTCGCCCGAGACACCGCTCTACACCAAGGGCAACCTCCTCTACGCCGCCGACCTCGCCCGTCCCGCGATCCAGACGAAGAACCGCGCGCTCCTCGTCGAGGGCTACGTGGACTGCCTCATGGCCCACCAGCACGGCTTCGGCGAGACGGTCGCGGCGCTCGGCACCGCCTTCACGAGAGTCCAGCTCTCGCTCCTGAAGCGCTACTGCGACGACGCGGTGCTCTTCTTCGACGCCGACGCGGCCGGCCGCAAGGCGGCCGAGCGCGCCGAGGAGCTGCTCGAGCCGACGGGGAGCGGCATCGCGTGGGCGGTCAACCGCACCGGCGCGTTCGAGGGCGCGGCCGCGCTCCGCCTGCGCGTGGCGCTGCTCCCCTCCGGCGACGACCCCGACACCTTCTTGAGGGCGCAGGGCGCGCCGGCCTTCGAGGAGCGGATCACGGCGGCGCGGAGCCTCCTCGCGTACGCGCTCGACCGCGCGCTCACGGATCCCGAGGGGGCCACCGGTGCCCGCGCGCGGACCAACGCCTTCGCCCGCGCCGCGCTGCTGCTCGCGAAGGTGGGCGACGCGCAGGAGGCGGCCACGCTTTCGCGCGAGGCCGCCGGCCGGCTCGGCGTGGACCCGACCCAGCTCTGGATCGAGGCTCAGCGGCTCCAGACCGCCCTCCGGAAACCTCCGGTCCCCGCCCCCGCGCGCTCGAGCCCGCTCGCCTCGGCGCCGCCGCCGGTCGAGCGCGACCTCGTCGCGCTGCTGCTCCACGCGCCCGAGGCGCGCCCGGCGCTCCTGCCGATGCTCGTCGAGGCCGAGGACCTCGCGCACGGCGGGCTCCGCGCGATCGTGGCGACGCTCAAGCTGCGGCCCGACGCGCCGGCGGAGAGCCTCATGACCGACGTCCCGACCGACGAGGCGCGCTCGGTCCTCGCCGCGCTCCTCGTGGAGGAGTTCCTCCCGGTTGACGTCCGGGTTAGCATCGAACAGTTTCGGCGGCGCCTCGAGCGGAGCCAGCGGCTCCGGCGGGCGCGCGAGGTGAGTCAGTCCATCGCCGACGTGCAGGCCAGGACCGGCGCGACGGCGCCGGTGACCGACGAGCTGCGGGCGCTCCACCACGAGAGCGCCGCGCTCTACGGGATCACGGGCGGTGTGGCCCAGACGCTCGACACGGGACGCGCCGGTCCCCAAGGAGCCGAGACGCATGAGTGACGAGCCGAAGCTCGAGGAGCTGGATCGGCTGATCACGATGGGGAAGCAGAAAGGCTTCCTCACGTACGACGAGGTCAACGACGCCCTGCCGTCCGACATCGTCTCGCTCGACCAGCTCGACGACATCATGATGATGTTCGGCGCCATGGACATCGAGGTCGTCGACTCGGCCAAGGCGGGCCGGCTCCCCTCCGAGGTGGGACGCGAGCGCCAGCCGCAGCGGGCCGAGGAGGCGGACGACGACGGGCCGCCCGAGCCGATCGATCTGACGCCGGGCCCCGTCGGGCGCACCGAGGATCCGGTCCGGCTCTACCTCCGCGAGATGGGTCGGGTCGCACTCCTCACGCGTGAGGGCGAGATCGCGCTCGCCAAGCGCATCGAGGAGGGCAAGAACCAGGTCGCCGTCGCGATCCTCTCGACCAACCTCGCGCTCGAGCGCTTCCGCGAGCTGCGCGAGCAGCTCAAGCGGACCGACATCTCCGTCAAGGAGGTCGTGGACGTCAACGAGGAGGAGTTCACCGAGGAGAAGGAGATCGAGCTGACGCGCCAGGTCGTCGCCGCCTTCGCCACCGTGGACCGGCTCCTCCGCGAGCGCGACCGGTTCGTCGCGCAGGCCCGGCGGCTCCGCGCCAAGACCGGCGGCCGGAAGAAGACGAAGAAGGGCAAAGAACCGGCCTGGCGCAGGCTCGACGCCCAGGCCCACCAGCGCCAGCAAAAGGTCCTCGACAACCTCCGCAAGCTCAACATCGGCAACCAGATCATCGACCGCGAAGACCTCGACCCCGCCCGCCGCGGCCTCGTCCAGCGCCTGCGCGACCTGCTCGACGACGTCGAGCGCGCGGAGCGGGTCATCCACCTCTGGACCAACGGGCGCCGCCCGTCGCCGGAGGAGGTGCAGAACCTCATCTACGTCTCCTTCCGCGACCCCGGCGCCGGTGGCAACGGCCCGCTCGCCGACCTTCATCTGAGGGCCGCGAAGAAGTTCCCGTCCCCGAAGCAGCAGCAGATCTGGGTCGCCCAGCAGGAGATCAAGCTCGCGGAGCACCGCGCCAACGCCAAGGCCGACGAGATCAAGCGCGTCATGGCGATCATCAAGCAGGGCCAGGTGAGGGCGGCGCAGGCGAAGAAGGAGATGGTGGAGGCGAACCTCCGCCTCGTCATCTCGATCGCCAAGAAGTACACGAACCGCGGCCTGCAGTTCCTCGACCTCATCCAGGAAGGCAACATCGGCCTGATGAAGGCCGTGGACAAGTTCGAGTATCGCCGCGGCTACAAGTTCTCGACGTACGCGACCTGGTGGATCCGCCAGGCGATCACCCGGGCCATCGCCGACCAGGCGCGGACCATCCGCATCCCCGTGCACATGATCGAGACGATCAACAAGCTCATCCGGACCTCGCGCCAGCTCGTGCAGGAGCTCGGCCGCGAGCCCACCCCGGAGGAGATCGCGTCGAAGATGGACGTGCCGGTGGACAAGGTCCGGAAGGTGCTAAAGATCGCGCAGGAGCCGATCTCGCTCGAGACGCCGATCGGCGAGGAGGAGGACAGCCACCTCGGCGATTTTATCGAGGACAAGCAGGTGGTCTCGCCCGTGGAGTCGATCATCGGCCTGTCGCTGCGCGAGCAGACGAACAAGGTGCTCAACACGCTGACGCCGCGCGAGGAGAAAGTGCTGCGCCTCCGGTTCGGCCTCTCCGACGGCTGCGAGCACACCCTCGAGGAGGTCGGCCAGGACTTCGCGGTCACCCGCGAGCGCATCCGCCAGATCGAGGCCAAGGCGCTGCGCAAGCTCCGGCACCCGTCCCGCTCGAAGAAGCTCCGGAGCTTCCTGGAGACCTGAGCGGCTATCATGGCGCCGAGGGCCCATAGCTCAATGGCAGAGCAGCCGGCTCATAACCGGTTAGATCTTGGTTCGAGTCCAGGTGGGCCCACCATCTTGGGGAGATCGTGGATTCCCAGCTGCTGACGCTGATCGACCTGCAGGCGCGCGACACGCGGCTCGCCGCGCTCGAGGCCGAGGCCGCGCGGCTGCCGAAGCAGATAGAGGCGATCCACACCACCCTCGCCGAAGCCAAGAAGGCCCTCGACGCCCTGAAGACGAAGATCGACATCACGAAGAAGGACCTCCGCACGAAGGAAAAGGACCTCGAGGTCGTCACCGCCAAGCGGCAGAAGTCCGAGGCGCGCCTCTGGGAGGTCAAGAACAACACCGAGTACTCCGCCGTCCTCGCCGAGATCGAGGCGATCAAGCAGGAGAAGGGCAAGGGCGAGGAGGAGATCCTCGCCCTCATGGAGCTCCAGGAGAAGCTCGCCGTGGACGTCCACGAGGCCGAGGCGCAGTGGAACCGCCGCGAGACGCAGGCCCAGCAGGACGAGACGGTCGTCCGGCGCAAGCTCGCCCAGGTCGAGCAGGAGCTGGCCATCGTCCGGACCGAGCGCGAGTCGCGCGCCCGCGAGCTCCCCCGCCCGCTCCTCGCCGACTACGAGAAGATCCTGAAGGCGCGCGCCGGCGTCGCGATCGTCGCCGTGAACAGCGCCGCCGTCTGCGGCGGCTGCCGCGTCTCGATCCGGCCGCAGGCGATCCAGGAGCTGAAGGCCGCGAGCAACCTGATGCTCTGCGAGAGCTGCGGCCGCTACCTCTACTGGCAGGAGCCCGCCTGACGGCTCGGGCCGCGAAGCCCTCCCCGCTCCCCGACATCACGCTCTACACGGACGGCGCCTGCACGGGGAACCCGGGGCCCGGCGGCTGGGCGGCGATCATCCTCGACGGCGGCGCCGAGCGCGTGGTCTCGGGCGCCGCGCCCCACTCGACGAACCAGCGCATGGAGCTCACCGCCGTCGCCGAGGGCCTCGCCGCGATCCCGGGCCGCCGGCGCGTCCACGTCCACTCGGACAGCGCCTACATCGTGAACTGCTTCCGCGAGGGCTGGTGGGAGCGCTGGGAGCGGACCGGCTGGAAGAACAGCCAGAAGCAGCCCGTCGCGAACCGCGACCTCTGGGAGCGGCTCCTGGCCGAGACGCGCCGCCACGACGTCGTCTGGCACAAGGTGCGCGGCCACAGCGGCGACCCGTTGAACGAGCGCGCGGACGCGCTCGCGCGCGAGGCCATCCAGACGCTGTGAGTCTGGAAGGAGCATCCCGAATACGGACCGAAGAATGCCCTGAGCTACTGGCGGGACGCGCTCGCAAGAGATGAAGAGGTCTGAGCCCCTGGCGGCGCCGGCGCGCTATACTTGACGTCGCGCCAGAGAAGGCTGGACGGTCGCCGGCCGCGGCAACGCGGCGGGAGGAAAGTCCGGGCTCCGCAGGGCAGGGTGCTGGGTAACGCCCAGGGGGGGCAACCCCACGGACCAGTGCCACAGAAAACAGACCGCCGCCCGCGAGGGCGGTAAGGGTGAAACGGTGAGGTAAGAGCTCACCAGCGGCGCGGGTGACCGCGCCGGCTAGGCAAACCCCACCCGGAGCAAGGCCAAATAGGGGAGCGATGGCGTGGCCCGCGCCGCTCCCGGGTTAGGCCGCTGGAGACGCCGGGTAACCGGCGTCCTAGAGAAATGACCGTCGGGAGCCGGCAACGGCTCCGACAGGACCCGGCTTACA
>DATFVL010000301.1 GCA_035260325.1 Candidatus Methylomirabilota bacterium
TGAAGGTCGTGATTTTCTTTGACGGCCAGAACTTCTACCGCTCGCTCCAGCGCTACGACGACTCGCTCCGCGTGGACTACGACCGGCTCGCCACGTGGATCACCCAGCAGGTCGGCGGGCCGAACGCGCTCTTCTCCGGCGCCTACTATTACGTCGGCCTCTCCGCCGACGCGCCGGCCGTCGTCGAGGGGTTCCTGAAGGGTCTCGAGCTGCGCCCGGGCTACTTCGTCAAGCGCGAGCCGCGCGTGCGGCGGAGCGGCCGCTGCCCGCACTGCGGCGTCGAGTACGAGTACACGACGGAGAAGCGCGTGGACACGCGCCTGGTCGCCGACCTCCTCCAGCACGCGGCGAGCGGCGCGTTCGACGCGGCCGTGCTCGTCTCGGGCGACGATGACTTCGTGCCGGCGGTGGAGGCGGTGAACGCGCTCGGCAAGCAGGTGTGGGTCGCGACGTGGTCGGCGGAAGAGCTGTCGAAGGACCTCCGCGTGCGCTGCTTCGGCCACATCCACCTGAGCCAGGGCATCGCCGTGTTCCGCGCCGAGCGCGCGCACGTCCACGAGCGGGCGCCCGGGCGCGTGGCACCCGCGCGCCCGCCGCGGGCGGCCGCCGCCGCACCGGCGCCCGCCGCGCCGCCGCTGCTCGAGCGCGCGCTCGCCGAGCTCCAGCGCGCGGAGGCGCGGCTGCCGCACGTGAGCCGCGGCTACTTCGTCATGCGCTGGAAGTCGCACCAGCTCCCGCCCGTCGGCGCCGAGCGCGAGGCGCTCGTCCAGCAGCTCCTCGAGGCGAAGCTGATCGAGGAGTTCGAGGTTCGCGACGCCGAGGGACGGGTGGTGACGGCGATCCGGAGCCGCGAGCGCGACGGCAACGTCCGCGAGCCCGACGGCAACGTGACGGTGCCCGGCTAGGGACCGACGACGCGGTTCAGCAGCTTCGTCACCGCGTCGTTGAGCGCCTCCGTCGCCGTGCGGCGCTTGGACTCGCGCGGGTTCCCGCAGTCGGCGTCGAAGTCGTAGACCTCGAGCCCGTCGCCTCTTCCCAGGGTGGCGAGCCGCGTGGCGCCGTCGCTCGCGCGGACGACGCTGACCGCTTGGCTCCAGACCGTGGCGGAGGCGAGGAACGGACGCCGCGTGTCGGCGCAGGCGCGTACCTGGACGGGGCGCGCCGCCTGCACCTCGACGTAGACCGCGTGGTCGGCGCCGAGGGCGCGCGCCCGCGCCAGGATCTCCGGCGCGTCGAGCTTCCGATCGCGCTCGCGCAGGAAGACGACGTCCTGGGCGAGGACGGCGCGCGTGTTGAGCCCGTCGAGCAGGGCGCCCTCGTAGTCCGCCATCTCGTTCCGCTTCTCCTCGTCCTCGAAGCTCGAGCCGAACGTGAAGCGGACGAAGAACACGGGGCGGCGGATCTGCTCGGGCTTGAAGTCCGCGACGCGCATGGGGCCGGGCCGCTCGGCGGGGCGCGAGGGGCCGGCGGCGCACGCGGCGGCGAGGAGCGCCAGCGCGACAGCCGCCAGAACCCTCGGCATGGCGCCAGAGTATCATTGGCGTCATGACCCTCGCGCGCAGGTTGGCGCCATGACGCTGGCGCGCCGGCTCGCCGCCTTCACCGCCGGGCTCAGGTTCGAGGACATCCCGGCCGAGGTCGTCGCGAGCGTGCGCCTGCGCGTCCTCGACATCCTCGGGATCGCGCTGGCGTCGTCGACGACCGACCTCGCGCCGTCGCTGTACGGTGCCCTCGAGGGCTGGGCGGGGAAGGACGGAGGCGCCTGCACGGTCGTTGGCGCCAAGCGCGGGGCCCCGGCGCCGCTCGCCGCGCTCCTCAACGGCGCGCTCGCCCACGGGCTCGACTTCGACGACACGCACGCCGCCTCGATCACTCACGCCTCGGCGGTCGTCCTGCCCGCGGTGCTCGCGGTCGGCGAGGCGGCGGGCGCCGACGGACGTGCGGCGGTGACGGCCGCCGTCGCGGGGCTCGAGACCATCACGCGGCTCGGCATGGCGGCGCCGGGGGCGTTCCACGCCGGCGGCTGGCACGCGACCGCCGTCTGCGGCCCCTTCGCCGCAGCGCTCGCCGCGGGGCGGCTCGACGGGCTCGACGCGACGCGTCTCACGGCCGCACTCGGCATCGCGGGAAGCTTCGCCTCGGGCGTGATCGAGCACCTCGAGGACGGCTCGTGGGTCAAGCGCGTCCACCCGGGCTGGGCCGCCCACTCGGGCATCGTCGCCGCGGCGCTCGCGCGCGGAGGCTTCACCGGGCCCGCGACGATCCTCGAAGGCCGGTTCGGCTTCTACCGGACGTTCCTGCGCGCCGATCCCGACACGAAGCCGTTCGAGACGCTCGGCAGAGAGTGGGAGACGCTCAGGATCGGCTTCAAGCCGTACCCCTGCTGCCACTACAATCACGCCTATATCGACTGCGCCCTGGAGCTGCGGCAGGCGCACGCGATCGCTCCCGAGTCGATCGAGAGCGTCGAGTGCCGGGTGCCCGCGGGCGAGGTCCCGATCGTCTGCGAGCCGCGCGAGGCGAAGCTCCGCCCGCGCACGCCGTACGACGCCCAGTTCAGCCTCCCGTACTCGGTCGCCGCGGCGCTGCTCGACGGCCGCGTCGGGCTCGAGACCTACGCCCCCACGCGCCTCGGCGACGGACGGCTCCTGGACGTGGCTCGGCGCGTCACCCACGCGGTGGATCCGGAGTCACGGTTTCCGGAAGGGTTCCCCGGCTGGGTCCGAGTGAAATTGCGCGACGGGCGGGAAGTGGAGGCCCGCCGGCCCGACGGCCGCGGTGGCGCCGGCCAGCCCCTGCCGCCTCAAGCGGTGGTGGAGAAGTTCCGCGGCAATGCCGGCCGTGCGGTGCCCGAGGCCACGCGCGCCCGGATCGAGCGCGCCGTGCTCGGCTTCGATACGCTCGCCGACGTCGGCGTCGTGATGAAGCTCTGCGCGCGGGATGATATAGTGAATTCATGAGGTATTTGATCGCGCTCGCGCTGGCGTTGCTCGCGGTGACGCCCGCCGCGGCGCAGCAGGTGGACATCAAGAAGGCCGCGCCCGGGCCGACGCGCGAGCGCGAGCCCGGCGTGATCGCGCCCGCGCTGGCGCGCGAGGAGCGCCCGATCGACGCCGACAACTATCCGCCCCACGGCGGGCGCGTGGTGCTCGAGCCGGGCTTCTTGCGCGGGCTCTCGACCAAGACCGCGACCGGCCGCGTCGGCGTCGCCGGCTGGACCGCGCCGAGCGTCCCCGTGGGCGGCCAGGTGGCCGGCTGGCGGGAGCACATCGGCTGGTTCGCGATCGGCTTCGCCGTGACCTGGGGGGCTCCCGCCGAGGCTCCCGCCCGCACCGCTCCCTGAGCGGATGACCGTTTCCCGCTGGCCCGGCGGCGCCCGTGCCGCCTGCGCTTTCACCTTCGACCTCGACGCCGAAACGCTGTGGATGGCGCGCGGCGTCTCCGAGATCGTCACGCTCTCGCAGGGGCGCTTCGGACCGGTCGAGGCGCTCCCCAGGATCCTCGACCTCCTCCGCGCCGCCGAGCTCCGCGCCTCGTTCTTCGTCCCCGCCTGGGTGGCCGAGCACCATCCGGATGCGCTCGCCGCGATCGTCGCCGGCGGCCACGAGGTGGGCTGCCACGGCGACGTCCACGAGCGCGTGACCGACCTGGATGCGGCGGGCGAGGAGAAGATCCTGGAGCGCTCGCTGGAAGTGCTGACGCGGCTCACGGGCCGGAAGCCCGTCGGCTACCGCGCGCCCGCGTGGCAGCTCTCGGAGCGGACGCTCGGGCTGCTGGCGCGCCACGGCTTCGCGTACTCGTCGAACATGATGGACCGCCTGGTGCCGTACCTCCACACGGTGGAGGGCGCGTCGCTGGTCGAGATCCCGGTGTCGTGGGTGCTCGACGACGCCCCGTACTTCCTCTTCACGGGCCAGCGCGCGATCCAGCCGCCGGGGCCCGTCCTCCAGGGCTGGCTCACCGAGTTCGACGGCATCTGCGAGGTCGGCGGCGTGGCGAACTTCACCTTCCACCCGCAGCTCATCGGGCGGCCCTCGCGCTTCGCCTGTCTCCGCGAGCTCGTCGAGCACGCCAGGCGGGCGCCGCGCCTCTGGATCGCGCGCCTCGACGAGATCGCGGCCCACTGGCGCAAGGCCGCCTGATGCCCTGGCTCCGCGGCAACCTCCACGCCCACACCACCTGGTCCGACGGCGTCAAGACGCCGGCCGAGCTGATCGCCGAGTACGAGTCGCGCGGGTACGACTTCCTGGCGATCACCGACCACGAGAACCTGATCCCGCAGGCCTACTGGAAGTCGCTCCCGCGGCTCGCGTCGCGCCTGCTCCTCTTCCACGGCGTCGAGCTGAACTGGAACGTCGGCGCCCCGGGCGAGCTGCGCGAGCAGCACGTCGGCAAGGTGCTCGGCGATCGCGAGACGCTCTACGTCCTGAACCACCCCGCGCGCTACCGGCTCTCGGTCCCCGACACGCTCGAGCGCATCCGGCGGATCGGCCGCGACGGCGTCACGCTCGACGCGGTCGAGGTGACGGACACCGGCCAGCACCGGCCCCTCTACGCGGCGGGAGAGATCCCGCTCGCGAAGATCGCGACGGACGACGCCCACTGGTCGGCGCACTTCGGGCGCGCGTGGATCGAGGTGGACGCCGCGCGGCAGCGCGACGCGATCATCCGCGCGATCCGGGCAGGCGACTTCCGGCTGGGCCTGGCGCCGCCCACGCCCTGACGGCCCGCCGCGGGCCGCGCGCTCAGGTCGCGGCGCCGATCGAGCGCAGGAGGACGCGCGTCAGCGGCGGGATCGTCGCCGCGAGGTCGGGCACCTCGCCGTGGAGCCACTGGGTGACGATCTCGTTCACGGCGCCGAGCCAGGCGAGCGTGGCCACGCGCGTGTCGAGCCGCGCGATCGAGCCGTCGGCGACCGCCTCGTCGAGGTAGCCCTGGATGAGCGTGGCGAAGCGGCCCGCGACCTCGGCGCGCTTTCGCTGGTAGAGGGGGCCGAGACTCACCGCCTCGAGGAGGATGAGCCGCGCGAGGCGCTCGTTCTCGGCGAAGGTCGCGAGCGCCGCCATGAGCGCGCCCTCCACCTTGCCGAGCGCGCCCTGGCGCGCGCCGACGGCGGCGCCCACGGCCGCAGCGAGCCGGGTCGCGAAGTCGTCCACGAGGGCGAGGAAGACCGCCTCCTTGTTCGGGAAGTGGTGGTAGACGGCGCCCTTCGACGTTCCCGAGGCGCGGACGATGTCGTCCACGCTCGCCCCGTGGTAGCCTTTGCGGGCGAACACCTCGAGCGCCGCCTCGAGGATTCGTCCGCGCGTCCCGACCCTAGTCGCCACGAGAGGGCTCCGCATGCAGACGATACGGATCGGCCACAGCCCCGACCCCGACGACTCGTTCATGTTCTACGCGCTCACGGCGGGGAAGGTCACGCTCCCCGGCGTCAGGATCGAGCACGTCCTCGAGGACATCGAGTCCCTGAACCGGCGCGCGCGGACCGCGGAGCTCGAGGTCACGGCGGTGTCCTTCGCCACGTATCTCCTGATCGCCGATAGCTACCGGATGATGGATCCGGGCGCCTCGATGGGGAAGGGTTACGGGCCGATCCTCGTCGCGCGCGAGGCGATCGACCCGCGCGAGCTGCCCGAGCGCGTCATCGCGATCCCCGGCAAGCACACGACCGCGGCGCTGCTCCTCCGGCTCTACGTCGGCGACCCGCCGCAGATCGAGGTCGCGTTCGACAAGATTCCGCAAGCCGTCCTCGAGGGGCAGGCGGACGCCGGCCTCCTGATCCACGAGGGCCAGATCACCCACACGAAGCTCGGCCTCGTGAAGGTCCTCGACCTCGGCGAGGATCTCCATCGCGCGCTCTCCCAGGCGCTACGCGACTCGATTGCCTGGGCCCACGCCCACGTGGACGAGGCGCTCGACTACGCGATGCGCTACGGGCGGGGCATCGACAAGGAGACGTGCCGGAAGTTCGTCCTCATGTACGTGAACGACTACACGCTGACGCTCGGCCCCGAGGGACGCGCGGCCATCGAGCGGCTGTTCGGCGAGGCTCTGAGGAAAGGGCTCATCGCCGCGGTCCCGGCGATCGATCCGATCTAGCCCCGCCGCGCTACCAGGCTCGAATGATGTCGTAGGTCGTGGTGCGCTGGACGGGGGTGAAGCCCGCGTCGCGGATCAGCGTCACGATCTCCTCGACCGTGATCGTGTTCACGTAGGCCGCCGCCTTGTGGACGTTCTCCTCGAAGAGCGTGCCGCCCCAGTCGTCGGCGCCGAAGTGGAGCGCGATCTGGCCGGTGTGCTTGCCCTCCGAGAACCACGACGCCTGCACGTGGGGGAAGTTATCGAGGTAGAGGCGCGCCGCCGCGAGCATGCGGAGGTAGGTGTTCGGGCCCTTGCACTGCTTGATCCACTTCTCGAGGAGCGTGTTGCCCGGCTTGAAGGACCAGGGCACGAAGGCCGTGAACCCGCCGTGGAGGTCTTGCAGGTCGCGGATCGCGTCGAAGTGGTCGAGGAGGTCGTCGGGCCCCTCGACGTGGCCGTACATCATCGTCGCCGTGGACTTGAAGCCGCGCCGGTGGGCCTCGCGATGGACCTCGAGCCAGGCGCCGGGCCCGCCCTTCTTCGGCTCGATGCGCCGGCGCACGCGCTCGGAGAGCACCTCGGCGCCGCCGCCGGGGAGCGTCCGCTGCCCCGCCTCCCAGAGCTGGTCGAGGACCGCGCCGACGGCGAGGCCGCTGACCTGCGCGACGGTCTGGAGCTCGGAGGCGGTGAAGAAGTGCGGCGTCACCCGCGGGAAGCGCCGGCGCGTCTCGCGCACGAGGCTCGTGCCGCGGCCCACGCCGCCCGCGGACAACCTGCGCACGATCGCGGCGGCACGCCTGCTCCTCGACAACTTCCCCCACGTCGAGGCCTACTGGGTGCTCCTCGGCGAGGAGACGGCGTCCATCGCGCTCCA
>DATFVL010000302.1 GCA_035260325.1 Candidatus Methylomirabilota bacterium
TCGCCCGCCACGAGGTCGTCGCCGTCGTCACGCAGCCCGATCGCCCGGCCCACCGGGGTCAGAAGCTCCAGCCGCCGCCCGTGAAGACCCGCGCGCTGGCGGCCGGCGTCCCCGTGCTCCAGCCCGCGCGGCTGCGGGACCCCGAGTGGGCGCCGAGGCTCCGCGAGCTCAGCGCCGACGTCGCCGTGGTCGTCGCGTTCGGCCAGATCCTGCCGAAGGCCGTGCTCGATGCGCCCGCGCGCGGCTCGATCAACGTCCACGGCTCGCTCCTGCCACGCTACCGCGGCGCGGCGCCGATCCAGTGGGCGATCATTCGCGGCGAAACGGTGACCGGCATCACCACGTTCCAGATGGACGAGGGCATGGACACGGGATCGATCCTCCTCTCGGCCTCGACACCGATCGGCCCCGAGGAGACGGCGGGCGAGCTCGCGAGGCGCCTCGCCGACCTCGGCGCGAAGGTCCTCGTCGAGACGCTCGAGCGGCTCGACACGCTCACACCCACGCCCCAGCGCCACGAGGAGGCGACGCTCGCGCCGCGACTCAAGAAGACCGACGGCCATCTCGACTGGCGGCGGCCCGCGCGCGAGCTCGTGAACCTCGTCCGCGGATGCAACCCCTGGCCCGGCGCGCTCACGCGAGCGCCCGTCGGGCTGCTCACGGTCTGGCGCGCGACAGCGGCGGACACCGCAGCGGGGGCGCCACCCGGGACGCTCGTCGGCGGGGCGGGCGCGCTCGCGATCGCCACCGGCGAGGGAGCGCTCCAGCCCTCTGAGGTCCAGCCCGAGAACCGCCGGCCGATGCCGTGGGCGGACTGGCTCAGGGGCGCGCGCCTTCGCCCCGGCGCGCTCTTCACCGCGCCGTGAGCGCGCGCGCGTCGGGACCCTCGCCCGCGCGCGCCGTCGCCGCGCGCGTGCTCGAGCGCGTCGAGGAGGGCGACGCGGCGTTTCCCGACGTGCTTCTCGACGACGCTCTCGGGGCGCGTCGCCTCGCGCAGCGGGACGCGGCGCTCGCGACCGAGCTCGTCTACGGCACGCTCCGCTGGCAGCGCTACCTCGACTGGATCCTGGCGCCCCACTCGAAGCGCGCCCTCGACTCGCTCGACGCGCGCGTGCGCGTCGCCCTCCGCCTCGCCGCCTACCAGCTCGCGTTCCTCGAGCGCGTGCCGGCCTTCGCCGTCGTGAACGACGCCGTCGCCCTCGCGCCCCGCACGCCGGGCGTGAAGGCGTTCGTCAACGCGGTCCTGCGCGCCTTCGCGCGGCGCGGAGCCCGCGAGCGCGAGCCGGCGCCGCCGCGCGACCCCGTGGAGGCGCTCGCGCTCCGCTGCTCGTTCCCGACCTGGCTGGCCGCGCGCTGGGTCGCGCGCTGCGGGCGCGAGGAGGCGGAAGCGCTGATGCGCGCGATGAACGAGCGCCCGCCGCTCACGCTCCGCGCGAACACGCTGCGTGTCACGCGCGAGGCCCTCGCCGCGCGTCTGGCGGCCGAGGAGGGGCTCGGGGCGCGGCTCACGCGGTACGCGCCCGAGGGCCTGGTGGTCGGGCCCGGCGGCGCGCCGGGGGACTGGGCGGCCTTCGCCGACGGGAGCTTCGCCGTACAGGACGAGGCCTCGATGCTCGTGGCGCGGCTCCTCGAGCCCGAGCCCGGCGAGACCGTCGCGGACGTCTGCGCCGCGCCCGGCACCAAGACCACCCACCTGGCGCAGCTCATGGCGAACCGCGGCCGCGTCCTCGCGCTCGACCCCCAGCCGGCGAGGCTCACGCGCGTCGTCGAGGCAGCGGCGCGGCTCGGCGCCACGTGCGTCGAGGCGCTCGAGGGCACGGTCGAGGCGCGCGCCCCGGGCTTCCGCGGCGCGTGCGACCGCGTTCTCGTGGACGCGCCGTGCTCGAACCTCGGCGTGCTCCGCCGGAACCCCGACGCGAAGTGGCGGCGCCGGCCCGAGGATCTGGCCGCGTGCGCCGCCCGTCAGCGGGAGATCCTCGGGGCGGCGGCCGCGATGGTGAAGCCCCGCGGCCGGCTCGTCTACGCGACCTGCTCGCTCGAGCCCGAAGAGAACGACGAGGTCGTCAAGACCTTCCTCGCGGCCCGGCCCGACTTCGCCATAGATCCGCCGCCGGGGTTCCCCGTCCCGCTCGACGCGGACGGCGCGCTCCGCTGCCTGCCCCATCGCCACGGGACCGACGGCTTCACGGCCGTCCGCTTCCGGCGGGCGTGATATAAGAGCGTCGTGGTCAAGATCGCGCCGTCGATCCTCTCGGCGGACTTCGCCGCGCTCGGCGACGACATCCGGCGCGTCGAGGCGGGCGGCGCCGACCAGCTCCACGTCGACGTGATGGACGGCCGCTTCGTCCCGAACCTGACGGTCGGCCCCGTCGTCGTCGCGGCCATCCGCAAGCGCACGCGCCTTCCCCTCGACGTCCACCTGATGATCGTCGAGCCCGAGCGCTACGTCCCCGAGTTCGTCGCCGCCGGCGCCGACCTCGTCACCGTCCACGCCGAGGCGTGCCCGCACCTCTCGCGCACGCTCGCCCAGATCCGCGAGCTCGGCGCCCGGGCGGGCGTCGCGCTCAACCCGGCGACACCGCCCGACGTGCTCCGCTACGTGCTGGACGACCTCGACCTGGTCCTCGTCATGTCGGTGAACCCCGGGTTCGGCGGCCAGGCGTTCATCCCGAGCGCGCACCGGAAGATCCGCGACGTGAAGGCGCTCGTCGGCGACCGGCCCGTGGAGGTCTCCGTTGACGGCGGCGTGAAGGCGGACCTCGCCAAGTCGCTCGTGGAGGACGGGGCGACGACGCTCGTCGCGGGCTCCGCCATTTTTGGCGCGGCAGATCCCGCGGCAGCGGTCAGGGCGCTGCGCGATGCCGCGCGCTAGCCGCGACGCCGCGACCGTCGTCGACGCCCTCGCCCACCGGGGAGAGTTCTTCCGCGTGCTGCAGCAGACCGAGCGGAGCCAGACCGCCGTGATGACGGTGGGGCCCGGCGCGGACGCCGGGCCGGCCGAGGTCCACGACGCCGATCAGATCGTCTACGTCGTCGAGGGCGAGGCGATCGTGAAGCTCGGCGACGACGAGCACAAGGCGGGGCCCGGAGCGCTCGTCATGATCCCGGCAGGAACGCGCCACCACGTCCGCAATCCCGGCGCGGCGCCGCTCTTCTTCGTCACGGTCTACGCGCCGCCCGAGTACTGAGCGGCCGGCGGCCTGCCCTGGCCTACTTCCGGCGGAACTCGGCCGGGAGCTTCACCCACTGGTAGACCCCGACGTTCATCTGCTGGAGCGTCCAGCGCTCGGGATAGTAGTAGCCCGTCGTGGTCTCGGCGACGTAGTAGCCGGGGATTTCGACGGTCTGCTGCTGGGTCTGAGGTGGTATCCCGTCGGGGACCGGCACATAGAGGGTGATCGACACTTGCTGCGGCGCCACCGGGATGTACTGGACCACATCGCCGTAGTTGGGCCGGCTCGACCCGAGCGGGTCCCAGGACTCAGCAGGGTGCGGATTGTTGAGCGGGTGGGGGACGTTTGGCGGCGGTTGCGTGATTGGTCCCCGTGGGAACGTGAACGGGTTGGGCCTCCCTACCTGACCCCAAGCAGGTGCCACGACGCTCACCAGAAGGACGACAACCATCAAGCAACGATTGAACATACGCATCTTCCTTATGTTAACGTATGTCGCTTGTTGTTGCTATTCGGCAGATGATTCCGTAGAGTTAGTTTTTCCATGCTCGACTCTCTCAGCACGAGACTGCAAACCATCTTCGACCGCCTGGGCGGCCGCGGCCGCCTGACGGAGGAGAACGTCCAGGAGGCGCTCCGCGAGGTGCGCGTCGCCCTCCTCGAGGCCGACGTCAACTTCAAGGTGGTCAAGACGTTCATCGACCGCGTGAGGGCGAAGGCGGTCGGACAGGACGTCCTCGCCTCGCTCACGCCCGCCCACCAGGTCGTGAAGGTCGTGCACGACGAGCTGGTCGAGCTGCTCGGGGGCAGCGGTCACCGGCTGGCGCCCGCGTCCCACCCGCCGACCGTGATCATGCTCATCGGTCTCCAGGGCTCGGGCAAGACCACGACGGCCGCGAAGCTCGCGCGCATGTACCAGACGCAGGGCCAGCATCCGCTCCTCGCCGCCGCCGACACGTACCGGCCCGCGGCGCAGGGTCAGCTCCAGACGCTCGGCGCGGAGCTCGGCGTGCCCGTGGCCTCCGGCGGTCAGTCGCCGCTCGAGATCTGCCGGCGGGCGC
>DATFVL010000303.1 GCA_035260325.1 Candidatus Methylomirabilota bacterium
GATCTACGACGGCTGTCTCACCGAGGGCATCAGGCTCGTGGACTTTCGCCACGAGCAGGCCGCGGCCCACGCGGCCGACGCGTACGCGCGGCTCCGGAAGAACGTCGGCGTGGCGATCGTCGCGCCGGGGCTGGGCGTCACCGATGCGGTCACCGGCGTCGCCAACGCCTACGCCGCGCGGAGCCCGGTGCTCCTCCTCGGCGGCGCGGCGCCGCTCGCCCTCCGGGGGCTCGGCGCGCTCCAGGAGATGGACCAGCTGGCGCTGATGCGCTCGATCACCAAGGGCGCCTTCACGGTGCCCGAGACGCGCCAGATCCCCGAGGTGCTGACGACCGCGATCCGCACCGCGCTGTCGGGGCGTCCCGGGCCCGTCTTCGTCGAGATCCCCGTGGACCTCCTGATGACGACGCTCGAGGACCGCCTGGCGCCGATCCCCCGGCGGTACGTCCACCGGCCGCGTCCCGCCGCCGAGCCGGAGGCCGTGGCGAGGCTCGAGCGCCTGCTCGCCGGCGCCGAGCGTCCCGTGGTGATCGCGGGCAGCGGCGTCTACTGGGACGACGCCGCCAAGTCGCTCGCCGCGTTCGCCGAGCGCGCCGGCGTGCCGGTCTTCATGAGCGGCGCGGGGCGCGGCGCGCTCCCGACGGCCCACCCGAACGCCTTCGCCCAGGCCCGGGGCTTCGCCCTCGGCCACGCCGACCTCGTGCTCGTCCTCGGCGCCCAGCTCGATTTCCGGCTGGGCTACGGCCGGCCGCCGGTCTTCGCCGAACACGCGAAGGTCGTCCTGGTGGACGTGGACCCGGCCGAGCTCGGCAGGAACCGCCCGCTCGAGCTCGGGCTCACGGCCGACCTCGACGTGCTCCTGCGCCAGCTCGCCGACGCGACGCCCGCGGGCCACGCGGCCCGGCTCGAGCCGTGGCTCGCGACGGTGCGGGGGCGCGAGACGGAGAGCAAGAAGACGCTCGAGGGCTTCTGCGCCTCCGCCGACGTCCCGATCTCGCACTACCGGCTCGCCGCCGAGATCGCGCACGTCGTGACGCCCGAGACGATCGTCGTCGGCGATGGCGGCGACGTCGTCGGCTGCGCCTCGAAGGTGGTGCCGCTCCACCGCCCGGGGCAGTGGCTCGATCCCGGGCCGCTCGGCTGCCTCGGCATCGGCCCCCCGTTCGCGCTGACGGCGAAGCTGCTCCACCCGGAGGCGCCCGTCCTGCTCATCGCGGGGGACGGCGCCTTCGGCCTGAACGCGATGGAGATCGAGACCGCGGTCCGCTTCGGCCTGCCGCTCACGTGCGTGATCGGCAACGACGGGGGCTGGGGCCAGATCCGGAACCCGCAGCTCTCGTTCTACGGCGAGGCGCGCGCCGTCGCGACGTCCCTGCCGCGGACGCGCTTCGACCTGATGGTGGAGGCCCTCGGCGGCCGCGGCGTCCTCGTCACCGACCCGCGCGCGATCGGTCCCGCGCTCACGCGGGCGCTCGGGTCCGACGAGGTCTGGTGCGTCAACGTCGTCCTCGATCCCGAGGCCTACAAGAAGACGGGTACGGTCTCGATGGCGATCTAGCTCTGACGATCACGTTCCTCTGCCCCCACGTGAGGATCGCCGGCGGCGTCCGGGCGATCCTCACGTACGCCGACCGCCTGGCCGGGCGGGGCCACGACGTGACGCTGGTCGTGCCGGCCAAGGGCCGGCTCCGCGCCGCCTGGCTCAACGCGAGATCCGCCGGGCCCGACTGGATCCCGGGCTTCCGCCCGCGCGTCCGCTGGGTCCGGCGCTGGGAGCCGGCGCGTCTGCCCGACGGCGACATCGTCGTCGCGACGGCGTGGCAGTCCGCGGCCGCGGCCGCGGAGGCGCCCGCGCGCTGCGGCGCCGGCTTCTACTTCGTCCAGCACTACGAGAGCCTCTACCACGGGTCGCCCGAGACCGTGGACGTGACCTACCGGCTTCCGCTCCGGAAGCTCGTCATCTCCACGTGGCTCCGCGACGTCGTGCGCGAGAAGTTCGCGGGCGACGCCGAGGTCCTCGTGACGCCCGTGGACCCCGCCCTCTTCCATCGCGTGCCCGTCGCCGTGGGAACCTCGCGGCCGCGCGTGCTGATGCTCCACCACGAGTACGCGTGGAAGGGCGTGGCCGACGGCGTGGAGGCGGCGCGCCGCGTGAAGGCGCGCGTCCCCGGGCTCGTCCTGGTCGGCTTCGGCCTGAAGGCGCCGCGTGATGCCTCGCCGTACGACGAGTTCCACGCGAACCCGCCCCAGGACCGGCTCGCCGCGGTCTACTCGGGCTGCGAGGTCTACCTCTGCCCGTCCTGGGACGAAGGGCTCGGCATGCCGCCGATGGAGGCGATGGCCTGCGGCGCGGCCCTGGTGACCTACGACAACGGCGGCTGCCGCGACTACGCGCG
>DATFVL010000304.1 GCA_035260325.1 Candidatus Methylomirabilota bacterium
CCGCCCGCCGAGAGGATGATGCGGATGCCTTCCTCGACGCTGAGCCCGGTCGCGATCAGGTCGTCGCGCCCGACCATCACGACGTCGCCGAGGTAGAGATTGTTCGTCGGCACGAAGACCGTCACCATCTCGCGCTTGCCGTCGAGCGTCTCGAGCAGGAGCTGGCTCGTGACGAAGCCGAAGGCGTACTCGCCCGCCCGCGGATGCTCGACGAGGACGACCGCGCGGAACGCGCTCCGCCGCTCGGGCGAGAAGGAGTCGATCAGCATCTTCACCGACGGGTAGAGCCGCCGGTAGATCGGCACCCGCAGGAGGAGGTTGTCGCCCCACGCCAGCACGCGGCGGCCGACGACATTTCGAGCGATCGTGCCCGTGAGTAAGATGATGGCCACCGCCGTGAGGAAGCCGAGCCCCGGCACCGACCGGCCGAGGATCTTGTCGTACATGGGACCGAAGACGTCGTCGATGCGGCTCCAGAAGATCCAGAGGAGCCAGGCGGTCAGGAAGACGGGAACCGTGACGAAGAAGCCCGCGATGAAGCGGACCTTGAACCAGGTGCGGACGGGCCCGGACATGACGCGATCGAGCATAACATCGGACCGGCCCCGGGCGCTCGTAACTGGAGGCGCCGTGCGCGTCGGGCGCGCGATCGCTCTCGCCCTGGGCCGCGCCGGTTTCGACGTCGCCATCGCCTACCACCGGTCGGCGGGCGACGCGCGGGCGCTCGTGCGCCGCCTGGCGGCGCTGGGCGCGCAGGCCGCCGCCTTCCGCGCCGACCTCGCCGACCCCGCGGCGGCGCGCCGCCTGGTCGCGCGGGCGGCGCGGGCCCTCGGCGGCCTCGACGTGCTCGTCAACAACGCCGCGCGCTTCGAGCGGACGCCGTTCCTCGGCGCGACCCCCGCCGCCTACGACCGCCACCTCGACCTGAACCTGCGCGGCGCGTTCTTCTGCTCTCAGGCCGCCGCTCGGGTGATGCGCCGCCACGGCGGACACATCGTCAACATCGGCGACGCGGGCGCGGGCCGCGCGTGGCCGGGCTACGTCCCCTACACGCTCTCGAAGGCAGGGATCCCGGCCCTCACGCGTGGCCTCGCGGCGGCGCTCCGCCCGCGCGGGATCGCGGTGAACTGCGTGGCGCCCGGCGCGGTGCTCCGGCCGCCCGGCTTCCCGCTCGCGCGCTGGAAGCGGCTGACGCGCGGCCGCGTCGTGCGGGTGGAGGAGGTGGCGGCGGCCGTCGTCTACTTCGCGACGTGCCCGCCGGCCGTCACGGGCCGGGTGCGCCGCGTGGAGTGAGCCGCCGGCGGGCGGCCGCCTAGATCGCGTCGACGCCGGTCACCCCAGGCGGATCCGGCCTCCGCCCATCGTCTGCAAGAAATCGCCGAGCGAGGCGAAGCGCATGAAGGGATTCTCGCGCTTCTCCTGGCCGAGCGTCGAGGACGGCCCGCCGTAGTTGTGGCCGGGGAAGAGCACCGTGTCGTCGGGCAGCGCGGCGAGCCGCTGCGTGAGCGAGTAGTACATCTCGCTCGGGTCGCTGCCCGGCAGGTCCGTGCGCCCGCACGAGCCGATGAAGAGCGTGTCCCCGGAGATGAGCCGCCCGTCCACGAGGAAGCACTGCGAGCCCGGCGTGTGGCCGGGCGTGTGCATGAAGGTGAGCGTGAGGCGGCCGACGGCGAGCGTGTCGTGGTTGTCCACCTTGACGAGGTCCGAGCCGAAGCCCTTCAGGAACTCGCGCTCGGCCTTGTGGACGTACACCTTCAGCGGAACGCGCCCGAGCAGGTCCTCGACGCCGGGGATGCGGCCCGGCATTCCCCAGGACTCGAGGCTTCCGCCGACGTGGTCCTGGTGCGTATGGGTGACGAGGGCGCCGACGAGCCGCATGTCGTCGCGCTCGACGGTCTCGACGATCGTGTCGATCTCCCAGGCCGGGTCCACCACGACGCACTCGCGGGCCACCGGGTCGCCGATGAGATAGACGAAGTTCTGCATCGGCCCGAGCTCCATCTGCTTGAGGTACAGCGTGTCCCCGCCCACGGTTTTCCATCCTACCCGAGGGGCCGAGCCTGCGCTAGAATGGCGCGACTGAACCACCATTCAGTGCGAGGTGACGGATGACGACGGCCAACGCGAAGGCGGCCGCCCGGGTGACGTACCAGCTCGAGACGCTCTGGGACTACGACTACGAGCCGACCCACCAGGACCTCGAGATGCTCTACGAGACCGCCAAGAAGAACCAGTGGAACGGCTCGACGGCCATCGACTGGAGCCGCCCCGTGGGCAAGGAGGGGCCGGTCCTGAACGTCCAGGTCGCCTTCGCCGGCACCAACTTCTTCAGCCGGCTCACGCCGGAGGAGCAGCGCGAGGTCGAGGTCCGGGTCTCCGCCTGGCGCCTGTCGCAGTTCCTGCACGGCGAGCAGGGCGCGCTCGTCGTCTGCGGCCAGCTCGTCAACGGCATCCCGGAGCTCGACGCCAAGCTCTACGCCTCCACGCAGGTCGTGGACGAGGGCCGGCACGTGGAAGTGTTCGAGCGCTACGTGAAGAAGCTCCATAAGATCTACCCGGTGGACCCGCTCCTCAAAGCGGTCCTCGACGAGATCCTCTCCACGAACCTCTGGGAGCTGAAGCTCCTCGGCATGCAGATGATCGTCGAGGGCCTTGCAATCGCCGCCTTCAACCTCATGCGCAAGCAGACGGCCGACGCGACGCTCGGCCAGCTCCTCGACTACGTGCTGCAAGACGAGGGGCGCCACGTGAACTTCGGCTACTTCGCGCTGCGCCGCGCCATCCCCGCCATGGAGGCCGCCAAGCGCGAGTACCTCGAGGACTTCACGTTCCGGGTCTGCGACGCCATGTACGCCCGGGACGAGCGGACCGGCTTCCAGTCGATCAAGGACGTCTGGCGGGAGCTCGGCTGGGACGGCGACGAGATCTGGCGCGACACCGTCGCCCACTCGCAGACGACGAAGGCCTTCAACAGCTTCCTGTTCCAGGAGAACCTGATGCCGCGCCTGCAGCGGCTCTCGATGATCTCGCCGCGCGTCGAGCCGCGTTATCGCGCCATCGGCCTGCTCGCCTAGCGCGCCGGCGCGGATGCCGCTCCGCCCGACCGCCGTCGCGCTCCTGGCGCTCCTCGCCGGCGCGTGCGCGTACTCCGTCGAGGGTGACTTCGCGGGGCGCGGGCTCGACCGGCGGGACCCCGCGACGACGCTCGTCATCATCCACAACCACGGCTTCTCGAGCACCCAGGCCGGGACCTATCGTCCACGGACGCCGCCCATTCTGCGCCGCGCCGCCGAGGAGAACCCCGACGTCGTCGTGTTCTCGCAGGTGCGCAACACCTCGCACCTCGCCGTCGTGGACCACGCGGCGTACGTCGC
The DNA here is from genome assembly GCA_035260325.1 of Candidatus Methylomirabilota bacterium. Lineage (NCBI taxonomy): Bacteria > Methylomirabilota (SeqCode) > Candidatus Methylomirabilota bacterium. Next base: position 3,375 of record DATFVL010000304.1, read on the forward strand.
GTCGGCCGTCGCCTGGTTCCACCGCGAGCGCGGCGTCCCGCTCGAGAACATCGTCCTCGCGGGCCAGAGCTGCGGCGGCTGGGGCTCGCTCCAGGCGGCCGCGTTCGCCTACCCCACGCTCGGCGGCGTGCTCGCGTTTGCGCCGACCTGCCACGGGAAGCTCCCCCACTCCACGGCGGTCCGCATCCAGCGCGAGCAGGAGATCGCGCAGCTCGCCGACCGGCTGCGGACGCCCGGGACGATCTTCCTCTACGAGGGCGACGCCTACTATCAGCTGACGGAGTGGGCGGGCTTCGAGTCGCGCCTGAACGGCCGGGCGCCGGGCCTCAGCGTCGAGCGCGTGGACCGCGCCCGGATCCTCGAGCTCTGCGCGCGCTGCGCGGGGGACAGCCACGGCGCGTACTGGGACCCGCGGTTCGCCGAGGCCTTCTACGCGCGCCACGTCCAGGCGCTGCTCGAGCGGATCCGCGCCCGGGTGCGCGCGCGGACGGCGCCCGCGGGTTAGCCCGCGGCCGCGTCAGCCCTTGAGGTCGTCCGGGAGCTTCGGCAGCGGCCCGAGCGCCGTGGGGTCCACGGCGTAGATCGCGGGCAGGGCCTTGAGCTTCGCGTAGATCACGTCGCCCTCCTTGCGGCCGACGAGGACCGTCGCGATCTCGCCGCCGTCGGCGCGCAGGAGCGTGGCCTCGAACGCCGGCGGCGCGAGGCCGTACTTCGCCGCCTCCGCGCTCGCCGGCGCCGCGATCGCCTTCCACTTGAGCGCGCGGAGCGTGTAGAGGAGGTTCTCGAGGCTCACGCCCTTCGCGGCCCCCGACCCGCCCTCGACCAGCTTCCAGTCGGCGTCGCCGGTCCGCTCGGCCACGACCGTCGTGGCGCCGGCGCGGAGCCGCACGCGCTTGACGTCCCTCGGCTCGAGCCCGGGGACGAAGGTGCGGTCGCGCAGGTCGGTGAGCGAGCGGGCGAGCTCGTCGAGCGCCTTGCCCTCGACGAGCACGACGGGCCCCGCGCCCGCCACCGCCGCGTAGGCGCTCGGCCGGCCGCCGCGCTTCTCGGGCGACGGCGCGAGCAGGAGCGTCGTCGGCGCCGCCGCGCCCTCCCTCGCGAGCGTCACGCGCACGGTCGGTTTCGCGAGATAGCGCGCGATCCCGGAGGCGTCGTCGGAGAGGAAGCCCTGCGCCCGGAGCTCGCTCAGCTTGAACAGGACGGCGCCCGCCTCGACCTGGTCCGCGGGCAGCGCCTCGGGCGCCGTGATCCGCCAGCGGCCGCCCTGGCGGGCGAGCGTGACGGTCCCCTTCGGGCTCTCGAGGTCGATGCGGGTGACCTTGTCGCGGTCCACCTCGACGACGACTTTGTCCCGCAGCGCCCCGGCGTTCTTCGGGACCAGCGCCCACGCGGCGGCCGGCAGGAGCAGCACCGACGGCTCCCCCGGGCGCATCGCGTAGACGCCCTGCTTCGCCTTGTCCTCCGCGCCGAAGAGCAGCTCGCGGGTCGCGCGCTCCTTGTCGCGGCCCGTGTGGATCGCCACGCGAACGGGGCGGTCGAGCCCGTAGGGCGCGAGCGACTTCGGCGACTCCGCGACGAAGTCCTTCACCCGCTGCTGCCGGAGCTTGTCGAGGAAGTCGTCGACGGTCTCGGCGTCGGCGGCGAGCGCCGCGGGCTTGGTGAGCCGCCACCGGCCCTCCGCGCGCTCGACGGCGAGCGTCTCGGCGCGCGTCGCGACCTCGAAGGCCGACACGCTCTTCGGCTCGAACGCGAGCAGCGTCCTGTCACGGAAGTCCGCCAGCGGCCGCGTCGCATCGCGCAGCACGCTCTCCGAGAGCGCCAGGACCGCGGGCTTCTGCGCCTCGCGCGCGTAGACCCACGCGCCCGTCGGGCTCTTCCCGCCGAGGGCGAGCGCGAGCTGCTTGCCGTCCTTCAGCCGGAGCGTCACCTCGGCGGCGGGCTTGTCGAGCCCGAACTCGGTGGCCTGCGCCGGCGCCGCGGCGATCTCCCGGTCGACGCGCGCCGTCGTCAGCGTGGACAGCGTCTCGTCGATCCGGCCGCGGTCCCCGCGCGTCTTGACGGGCTCGGTGATCTGCCAGCCGTCGCCCTCGCGCCGGAGCTTGATCGTCTCGGCGCCGCGCTTGAGCTCGGCCTCGGTGACGTCCGACGCCTCGACGGTCCAGAGGCGCCCCTTCTGCCCGGCGGCCTTCGCCCGCTCGGGGCCCTGCCGGATCTCGAAGACGTAGTAGAAGGCGCCGAGCGCGACCAGCGCGACGGCGAGGATCGCGGTCGTCTGCCAGCGCATCGGGGCGCTACTTCGCGGCGCGGCGGCGGACGACGGCGACGATGCCCCCGACGAGCACGAGCCCGGGCAGGACGACGACGGGCAGCAGGAAGACCGCGTTGTCCTGGTTGGCGGTGAGGAAGACGGGCGTCTGCCGGCCCTCCTTCGGGCGGATCGAGATCTGGTCCTCCTCCTCGGCGAGCCAGCTCACGGTGTTGAGGAAGAGGTCCCGGTTGCCCTGGAGGTTCAGGCCCTGGTTCGAGGCGAGGGTCGCGGTGCCGTAGACGACGAGCCGGGCCTTGTCCTTCGTGGCGACGGCCGCCACGGTGAGCGGCCCCTTCGGGTCCTCGGGGTCGGGCTTCGCGACGCCGCGCTCGAGCTCGCTCCGGTTCGTCTCGCCCCAGCTCTGCGCGCTCGTCTTCGCGAGGGACTCGAAGGCGATCCCCTTGGGCTGGACCTTCGTCGGCCCGATCGAGCGCGTCATCGGGAAGATCGTCATGACGCCGCCGAGGTCGCGCGTGATCGGATGGCGCTCGTACTGCTGGACCACCAGCACGTAGGGCTCGAACCCGAGCAGCCGGCCGATGGGGTTGGCCTCGACCACGAGGTCGTTGCCGAGCGCGAACCCGTACTTCTCGAGGTACTTCCTGAGCGCCTCCCCCTGGAACGGGTTCACCATGAACAGCACCTTGCCGCCCTGGCCGACGTACGCGTCGAGCGCGTCGAGCTCGGGCTGGAGCAGGTCGGTCCGCGGACCCGGCACGATGACGACCGCGGCGTCGGCCGGGACCTTGCGGTCGCGCAGCAGCACGAGGGGCTTCACCTCGTAGTTCGTGCGCTCCAGCGCGGCCTTGGCCTCGCTGAACCCGCCGCGCTCGGTGCTGGTGAGCTCGGGCTCGCCGTGCCCCTGCACGACGTAGACGGCGCGCTTGCCGGCGCGCGTGACCTTGACGAGGCCGTTCGTGAGCTTCTCCTCCTCGGCGTCGAGGACCTTCTCCGACTTGCCGCCGGCCTCGAGGACGATCGTCCCGTAGGTCTCGATCCCGTACTTCCTCGCGAGGAGCGGCTCGCGATCGGGGTCGACGATCCGCCAGGTGAACCGCGCGCCGCCGTACCGCGCGTACTGCTTGAAGAGGTCCTCGGCGACGCGCTTGCCGGGCTGGTCACCGCGGAAGAACGCGAGCGCGCTCACGTCGGTCTTGAGGCCGCGCAGGAGCTGGACGGTCTGGGGCGAGAGGCTGAAGCGCTTGGTCTCCGTGAGGTCCCAGCGCCAGTTGTGCTGGTACGAGAGCGCCTGCACGATGGTCGTCACGCCCAGGACGAGCAGGATCATGACCGCCGCGTTGAGGCCGTAGCGCGTCGTGCGGGCGCCGAAGAACGCGCGGTAGTCCTCGATCCGCGCGAGCAGCGAGGAGGCGACGAGGAGGACGCCGCCGAGGACGAGGAAGCCGCGGTAGTGCGCCCAGTCCGGCCGCGCGAACGGCAGGATCGCCCCGGCGGCGAGGACGGCCAGGCCCGCGTAGCCCGCCCAGTCGAGAATCTTCCTGATCATCCCTTCCACCGGCGCGCCTCGAGCGTGCGCAGCGTGAGGAAGAGCGCGAGCGCCGTCACGTTCACGAAGTAGATGACGTCCCGGGTGTCGAGCAGGCCCTTCGAGAAGCTGTCGAACCGCTCGACCACCGACAGGTGCTGGAGGATCTTCCCCGTGGCACCGCCGACCGAGTCGGCGGCGAACCCGAGCGACCAGAGCAGCAGCAGCGTCGCGAACGTGGCCACGGCCGAGACGATCTGGTTCTCGGTCACCGACGAGAAGAACAGCCCGATGGACAGGAACGTCGCGCCCATGAGCCCGAGCCCGAGGTACATCGTCAGGAGGGGCCCCAGCTCGAGCGGCGTGAAGTACCGCATGATCGCCGGATACACGAGCGTGACGAGGAGCATCACGCCGTAGAGCGCGAGGGCCGCGAGGAACTTCGCGGCGAGCACCCCGCCGTCGCGCACGGGGTACGTCAGGAGCAGCTCCATCGTCCCCGACCGGCGCTCCTCGGCGAACAGGCGCATCGTGATCATGGGGACGAGGGACAGAAAGAGGATGATGCTGATGAAGCTGGTGAACAGCGGCCGCATGACCCACTCGGTGATGTTCACGTCCCGGGCGAACTGGGGGTTCATCATCGCCTGCATGGACACCCGGGCGAACCCGGAGAAGTAGACGTAGAAGAAGAACCCCGTGACCAGGACGAACACGAACAGGATCGCGTACGCGAGCGGCGTCGTGAAGTAGATCCGCATCTCTTTCTTGAAGACGGCCCAGAGCTTCACGCGCCCGTCTCCTCCGCCGCCTGCTCGCCGGCGACGACGCGGATGAAGATCTCCTCGAGCGTCGTCCCGACCCGGCGGAGCTCCAGCAGGCCCCAGCGCTGCTGCGCCGCGAGCTGGAAGATCTCGCCGCGGACGTCGCGGCCCCGGCCGGACTCGACGAGGTAGCGGCCCGCGCCGTTCGTCGTCGTGAGCTCCTGCACCGAGACGACCCCCGAGATCCCGCGCATGCCGTCCCGCACCGCGGCGGGCGGGCCGACGATCTCGACCTCGACGCGCGAGGTCGGGAAGAACTGCTCGACGAGCGTGTCGATCGTCCCCTGGGCGACGATCGCGCCCTTGTTGATGATCACGACGCCGCCGCACACCATCGAGACCTCCGGCAGGATGTGCGTCGAGAGGATCACCGTGTGCTTGCCGGCGAACGACTTGATGAGCGCGCGGATCTCGGTGATCTGCTTCGGGTCGAGGCCGATGGTGGGCTCGTCGAGGATCAGCACGTCGGGGTCGTTGACGATCGCCTGCGCCAGGCCGACGCGCTGCCGGTAGCCCTTCGACAGCTTGGCGATGAGCTGGTTCTGGACCTCGCTGACGAGGCAGCGCTCCATCACCTCGGCGACGCGGCGCCGCCGCTCGGCGCGGCCCACGCCCTTCACCTCGGCGACGAAGTCGAGGTAGGCCCCCACGCGCATGTCGCCGTAGAGCGGCACGTTCTCGGGGAGGTAGCCGATGCGCCGGCGGACCTCGAGCGACTCGCTGAAGACGTCGAAGCCGGCCACGCGCGCCGCGCCGCTCGAGGCGGGCATGAAGCAGGCGAGGATCCGCATGGTCGTGGATTTCCCGGCGCCGTTCGGGCCGAGGAAGCCCACGATCTCCCCCGGCGCGACGCTGAAAGACACGTCGCGGATCGCGGTGACCGGCCCGTAATACTTGGTCAGCTTCTCGACTTGGATCATTCGAGGCCGGTTACGGAGTATACACCGTGGCGGGGCCCGTGGGGACGGCGCGCCCGCGGCCGGCCCGACGCCGGCGCGCCCTACTCTCGCGCGACGATCGGCATGATCGTCTGGAGCCAGGGCGGGAGCGCGATCATCTTGCTCGTGGCCGGGTCCCAGCAGGCGTGGAGCGTGAAGCCCGTGGCGACCGTCTCGCCCGCCTCGTTCAAGACCTCGTACGCGAAGCGGAAGCTCGCGCGCTTGCGCTCGCTCACCCAGCAGCGCACCTCGAGCAGCTCGTCGAGCCGCGCGGGCCGGACGTACCGGACCCCGGCCTCGACCACGGGCAGGTGGACCTTCTGGTCCACCTCGGAGATCGGGATGCCCTGCTGGCGGAGGAACTCGACGCGGCCCACCTCGAAGTAGGTGAGGTAGTTGCCGTAGTAGACGACCTTCATGCAGTCCGTGTCCTTGTACCGGACGCGGAGCTTCGTCGTGGCGATCATTCTCGCGAGGGCCGCGGGGCCAGGTGCCATTCCATCTACAGGTACTGGCCGTACCGGATCTTCTCGACGACGCCGCGCACGCTCTTGTAGCCGTCGATCGCGTCGAGCAGGTTCTCGGTGGTCACCGGCAACGCCGTGACGCCCCGGGCGGCCTCGTGCACCTTCACCTCCAGGGCGCGCTGGACGATCACCGAGATGTCGGCGCCGCTCATGCCGCCCATGACCGGCAGCACCTTGTCGTAGACGATCGTCTCGAAGAGACGGCGGCCGGCGGTCTTCTCGAGCCGGACGCGCATGAGCTCGAGGATCTCCCGCTGGGCGTTCGGGTCCGGCAGCGCGACCTCGACCAGGTGGTCGAGGCGTCCCGGCGCCACGAGCGCCGGATCGAGCGCGTCGGTCCGCGTGGTGGACCCGACGACGAGGAGGCGCGCGCTGGCGTCCACGGCGTCGAGCTTCTCGCAGAGCGTGGCGACCAGGCGCGCGCTGGCCTCGCGGGCCTGGGGCTGCGGGAGAAGGTGCTCGAGCGACAGGGCCTCGGCCTCGTCGAGGAAGAACACCGCCTTTCCCTCGCCCAGCGCGAGGCGGAGGATCTCCTGGAGGAGCTCGCCCGTGTTCGCGCCGAACTTCGAGGTGAGGTTCGCGAGCTTGAGATGGAAGAAGATCGCTCCGGACGCGGTCGCGAGCGCGTGCGCGAGCTTCGTCTTGCCCGTCCCCGGCGGACCGTAGAGGAGGAGCCCCTTGGGCGGCGTGATCCCCCACAGCGCGTAGAGCTCCGGGTTCGTCAGCGCGACGGCGAAGCCGCGCAGCGCCGCCTTCGCCTGCGGGACGCCGCCGACCTCGTCGAAGGTGACCGTGGGCCGGATCCGCGTCTCGACCCGCCCGGTGAGGTCGCCGAACTTCTCCCCGAGCTTCGCGAAGACGTCCTCGAGGCGCCGCTGGAGCGCCCACTCCTGATCGTTCTTCTCGGGCTCGGCCATCAGATGGAGGGACCGCGGGGCGGCCGCGAGGCGCCGCCGCGCTCGAAGACGCGGTCCTCCACGAGCACCGGCACCTTGGCGCGGAGCGCGAGCGCGATCGCGTCGGAGGGCCGCGAGTCGAGCTGGAGCTCGCTCCCGCCCGCCGTGAGATAGACCGTCGCGTAGTAGATGTCGTCCCGGAAGTCGTTGATGACGACGCGCGTGAGCTTCACCTTGAGGCGGCCGAAGAGCGTCAGGAACAGGTCGTGGGTCAGCGGCCTCGGCGGCGTCACGCCCTGCAGCGGCACGGCGATGCTGACCATCTCGGGGAGCCCGATCACCATCTCGAGGCTCCGCCCGTCACGCTTGCCCCGGAGTATCACGATGGGCTGCTGGGTGCTCTGGTTCAGGAACACGGCGACGACCTCGGCCTCCTGCGGCCCCGTCGCCTTCGGCGGCGCGACCTCGGGGCCGCCGGGTGCCTGGTGCGCCCGCTCCGGCGCTCCGAGGAGCGCCGCGCCCAGCAGCGCGATCGACACGTAGCGAGCCCTGCGCGTCATGCGGCTTCGCCTCCCTCCGGAATGGTCGAGTCTAGCCTATTTTCCGCTCGAGTTTCAGGGAGAGGGCCGAGCCGGCGGCGAGGAGCGCCGTCAGCGCGGTCCACATGACGGCGTATCCGACGGCGTGCGTCACGTAGCCGAAGACGAACGCGCCCGTCGTCTGGCCGGCGAGGAAGACCGCGCTGAAGATGCCGACGACGACGGCGCGCCGCGTCTCGGGCGTCCGGTCGGTCACGAGCGCCGCAAGGCCGGGATAGAGGAACCCGTGCGCGCCGCCGGACATGAGCCCCGCGAGGAAGAGCACGGGCACGACGGGCGTCGCCGAGGTCTTCGTCACGAGGACGGCGATGAGCGCCAGGAGCGCGGTCGCCCCCGTCTGCGCGAACATGGACGGCACGATGACCGCGCGCCGGCCGTGGACGTCGGAGAGACGGCCGCCGAAGACGCGCACGCCGATCGCCGCCAGCGAGTACGCGGTGTAGAAGAGCGCGAGCGCGCGCACGCCGAGGTGCTCGGCGAAGGTCGGCAGGAACACGAAGATGGTGCCGGCGCCGAGGCCGAAGAAGAGCGTCACCGCCATGGAGAGCTGGAAGGCCTCGGCGAGCCCGCCCCGCTCCCAGAACCCGCGCACGGGCGGCGCCATCTCGCGCTGGCGCTCGCGGAGGCCCCAGACGAAGCTGCCGGCGACGACCATGACCCCGGCGGCCAGCAGGAACAGCGGGGGAAAGCCGTAGCGGCGGATCGTCCACTCGCCGAGGAGCGGGGCGACCGCGGTGCCCACGAGCCCGGCCACGCCGTAGATACCGAGCGCCCAGCCGCGCTGCGCGGGCGGGACGACGTCGATCACGTACGAGTAGTTCGCGACGAAGAAGCACGAGAAGCCGACGCCCTGCAGCGCGCGCACGCCGGCGAGGACCCAGATCGCGGGCGCCGCCGCCGCCAGGAGCGCCGCCGCGAGCGCGAGCCCGACGCCGAGCAGCATGAAGGGCCGGCGCCCGAACGCGTCCACCCACGGGCCGACGAGCGGCTGGCAGACGATGCCGACCGCGTTGTAGAGGCCCATGACGACGCCGACCTCGACTTCCGTTCCGCCGAGGTCCGTGATGTAGAGCGGCAGGAGGATGAAGCCGTTCATGCTCAGGAAGAAGAAAAAGTTGGTGACCGTCACGCGGACGAACGGATTGTCGGCTAGAATGGACGGCACAGACGATTATCGCATGGTGACGATAGACTCCTTGCTGCGCGGGTCCCTCGCGGACCGCGGCGGCGACCTCGTCCTCACCCTCGATCCCGCGTTCCAGGGCTTGCCCGACACCGCGCACGGGGGCTCGGTGCTCGCGGCGTTCGACGCTTTCGCCGGTCTCTTGGGACCGCGCGAGATCTCCGGCGCGTATCTCAGGCGCGTCCCCCTCGCCACACCCTTGAGACTCGCGCGCGGACGCGTTGACGGCGCGCACACGTTTGTCCTGTCCGAGGATGATGTGGTCCTCGTCGACGGCCGTGTCGCGCCTGCAGCGGCTGCGCAGGCCGGCGGCGGGCCAGGACCCCTTCGAGACCCGTTGCTTCTACGCGGCACCGGGCGCAACGCGCCGAGCAGATCCGGGGCGGGTTCGGTTGCTAGCGTGGTCGAGAAGGGGCCCCGGCCCGCCGCCGACACAGCGCATCCGCTGCCCATCTCGCGCACGTGCTTCGCGTGTGGAGTGGACAACCCGCTCGGAATGCGCGTGCAGCTCGAGTTCGACGATGCCGAGGTGCGCGGCGCGTGGCGACCCCGCGCGGCGTTTCAGACGTCGGACGGCGCGCTCGCGACCGCGGCGGTCACGACGCTGCTCGACGAGGCCGCGTTCTGGCTCGGCGCGCTCGCCACCGGCGAGTCGGGCATGACGACCGACCTCGCCGTCACGCTCCACGCGCGGCTGCCGTTCGGCGCCGCGCTCACGGTGCGGGGCGCCCGCGCCGCCGTCCGCCGGCGGCCCGACGACGGCCGCTACTGGGACACCGAGGTCGTCGCGGCGACCGAGGACGGCCGGCCCGTCGCCGCCGCCCGCATCACGTTCGTCGCCGTGCGCGGCGCCGCGCGGCGTCTGCTCGGTGGTCTCCTCGCGATGAACGACCCGGCCCTCCTGCGCCGGGTCTTTCCCTCGTACGTCCGCGCGGGCGCGTGACGCTTCGGAGCGCGCGCTGGCTCATGCTGCTCGTGCCGGCGTCGCTCTACGTGTTCTCCTGGCTCCATCGCGTCGCACCCGCCGTCGTCGCCACGGACCTCATGCGCGCGTTCTCCATCACCGCGGCCGCGCTCGGCAACCTGGCGGCCATCTATCCCTACGTCTTCGCCGCGATGGCGCTCGTCGCGGGGAGCCTCGCGGACACGCTCGGGCCGCGCTGGACGATCGCGCTCGGCGGCGCCACGATGGGCGGCGGCGCGCTCGTCTTCGGCTGGGCGCCCTCCTTCGACGTCGCGTTCGCCGGGCGGCTCCTCGTCGGCCTCGGCGCCTCGGTCCTGCTGATCGCGTGGCTCGCCCTCGCGTCGGCCTGGTTCCGTCCAGACGAGTTCGCGACGATCTCGGGCTTCACGCAGACGATCGGGAACGTGGGCGCGCTCGCCGCCGCCGCGCCGCTGGCGCTCCTGGTGGAGGCCGTCGGGTGGCGGCACACGTTCGTGATGATCGGCGCCGTGACGCTGGTGCTCGCCGCGGCGGCCGCCGGCCTGATCCGCGACCGGCCCGAGGCGCTGGGGCTGCCGCCCGTCAACCCCGGGGGCGCCGGACTCGCGGCGCCGACGCTCCGCGAGGTGATCCGCGGCGTCCCCGCGGTCGTCGCCAACCGGCGCACGTGGCCCCCGATCCTGGCCGCCGGGGGCGTCTACACGACGCAGATCACCTTCCTCGGCCTCTGGGGCGTGCCGTACCTCACACAGGTCCACGGCCTCGGCCGCGTGAACGCGGCGACCGTCGTCTCGATGCTCGCCGTCGGCATGGGCGTCGGCTCGCCGCTCGCTGGCCGGCTCTCCGACCGCTGGCTCGGGCGCCGGCGTCTGCCGATGCTCGTCTTCGCCGCGATCTACGCGCTTTGCTGGGTGCCGCTCGCGCTCCCCACGGCGATCCGCGTGCCCACCGCGCTCCTGGCGCCGTTCTTCCTGCTGATGGGCCTCGCCTCCTCCGGCCTCGTCCTCGTCTGGAGCTGCGTGCGCGAGGTGAACAACCCGGCGCTCGTCGGCATCGCCGTCGGCTTCTGCAACCTTCCCATCTTCCTCGGCTTCGCGCTGCTCCAGTGGGCCACCGGCGTGATCCTGGATGCGAAGTGGACGGGACTCATGGCGGACGGCGCGCGGCTCTACCCCGCCGCCGCGTTCCAGGCTGCCTTCGGCGTGTGCCTGGCGCTCGCGGCCGGCGGCGCGGTGGCGGCGGCCCTCGTCACCGAGACGCGCTGCCGCAACGTCTGGCGGCCGACGGATCGCCTGTGAAGCGTATCCGAACCAAGACGTTGACTGCATGACAGCCCTGAGTACGATGCATACCGATGAAGACGCTGACCCGCAAATCGTTCTTCGTTGACGCCCATGCTCTGCGGCGAGCGAAGAAGCTTCTGGGAGTAACGACTGACGCCGAGGCCATCCGGGCCTCCATTGACCGGGTCAACGAGATGGAAAGGTTCTGGCGGTTCATGACGCGCAGCCGCCGAAGCCTGCGACCCGGGAGCATCAAGACTTCGTAGCGTGGCTCGAACGTCGGGGG